>CALRCL010000001.1 GCA_943354575.1 Patescibacteria group bacterium UBA4664
CTGATTTAAGAATAAACTTGCCCTGATTGCTAACGCTTCAGGGCTACAAACAATCCTTAAATTCAGATTAGCCCGCTAGTCTGTTGCTTTCTTGGTGCTCGATGTCGGCAAAGGATGGCAAAAGTGGTAATTAATAAAAAATAATAAAAACATAAAATTAAATTGAAGCGATGGTAGCTTGGAGCTTTGGTGTCGTTCGAAGAGGCGGCAAGGATTGCGGAATCATATAAAAAAATACTCCAGACAAGCTGGAGTATTTTTTATGGTACCGAGAAGAGGACTCGAACCTCCACGGGTGTTACCCCACCAGTTCCTAAGACTGGCGTGTCTACCAATTCCACCATCCCGGCATAGTATTGTTATTTGGTTTTTCTAAAGAATGCAATTTTGGTGTCGCCGTAATCTTTTTGGTCTAATAAAGAAAGCTCCATCGGGACTTCTAAATTAAACTTGCTCGAGCAGCTAATAACCAAAATTCCGTCTAATTGTATCAGATTAGAGGTGCTTTTGACCAGAGCGTTGCTGAATTCTTTGTAGGGTGGGTCCAAAAAGACAATATCGTAAGCAGCTGGGTTTTTACCAATATACCTCATGGCGTCGCTTTTTATGATGCTAACTGAGTCTGCTACGCCTAGGCTGGTGACGTTTTGGCGAATGGCCTTAATTGCAAGGCTTGAGATATCGACAAATGTAACTTCTTTGGCACCGTGGCTTAACGCCTCGAGCCCTAGCGTACCGCCACCCGCAAAAAGGTCTAATACCGACTTGCCTCTGGCTTCGAGCTTATTAAATATCGAAGCTCTGACCTTAGACGATACGGCTCGAGTAATTGTCTGGGGTGGCAAAATTAGTACCCTGCCTCCGAATAAACCCGAATTAATCTTTGCCGAAATCATAGCCTTAGTCGGTCTTATAAGCTTCCTGGTAGGCGCTCGCCCAAGCAGCCGATATGAGCTGTGGTATTCGCTTAACTGTGGTGGCCTTAATGGTTTTGGCCAGTTTTGAACTCCAACCTTTTTCGAGATAAGTTTCGTACATTTTATGTTTTGATATTGCCAAGCTCTCGCTTAGTACTACTTCTTTAATTCCTTTGGTTCGAATCGACTTTAGCAGATCTTCGTCGAATTTGACTTTGATGCTGGTGAACATTATGGCACTACTAATGCCGGCTTCAAATGCCACATGGCTACTGAGTAGTCCTTTGTGGCCATAAACCTTCCAACGCTTGCGGTATTTTTTGCCTTCATATTCTTCTAGGATAAACTTGTGACTCAGGTGGTGAGCCGGCGTTAAGCTGTCGGTCAAGTAGTGAGCCATGAAGCCAGCCTCAAAAGCAGCTTTTGCTTCATCGCCGGCCCCGAGGGCAGCAACGAGATTTTTATAATGTACTTCGATCCAGTCTGGCAAATGACCAATTTTATTAACCGGGTCCCACAGGTGATCGGTCGAATAGTTGCCCTTAAATTTCAATCCGTCAGGACCACCCGATCCTTCGAATTTGAGTATCATGGATCGAACCGGAAATTTGCCTTTCTCAATTTTGCCTTTCAGCAAATCAAAAGCTGTCCGATCGAACTTTTGGTGCGTTCCGATAGAGTTTAAAAATTTACCCCTACTTAAGTGACTGACAAATCCTGAATTCATAATTATTATTTCGAACTAGTCGAGCGATGTTATGCTCTTGAGGCTGTTTACTTTCTCGGCGAGTTGGCTGTATTCTAACAGATTATGCTTATCAATGAAAGCTGTGGCGGCTTTTTTAACCTCAGCTACGAGCTGGTGGTCAAAGATGTCGGCTAGCCTCAGATTGAGCAGCCCATGCTGCATAGTGCCATATATTTCACCTGGCCCGCGCGTCTCTAAATCAATCTGGGCGAGCCGAAAGCCGTCGCTCGTCTTCTCGAGGGCTTCGAGCCGCTTTAACGAAGCCGGGTTGTCGCTAGGCGTAAATAGGTAGCAGTGCGACTGGTGCTTGCCTCGACCAACTCTGCCTCGCAGCTGGTGCAGGGCAGCCAGCCCAAATCGCTCGGCGCTCTCGATGAGCATGATTGAGGCATTGGGTATATCAACCCCCACCTCGATAACCGAAGTTGCCACCAGCATGTCTAGCCTGCCAGCTTTGAAGTCGCCCATAATTTGCGTCTTCTCATCTGATTTTAACTTGCCATGAATAAGCCCGATGCGGCGGTGCCGAAAGACCGATTGCTGCAAAACCCTAAACTCACCCTCTACACTCTTGACGCCAAGCTTATCGGATTCGGAAATCAGCGGACAGACCACAAAGGCCTGTTGGCCTTGTTCGATTAGTGAGTCGATGTGCTTATAGACATGAATGCGGTCTTTGTCCTTCACGACCTTTGTCGTGATGGGCTTTCGACCTGGCGGCAACTCATCGATAATCGAAACATCCAAATCGCCATAAACCACTAGTGCCAGGCTGCGTGGAATCGGAGTGGCAGTCATGGTCAGGACATGCGGCATTGAACTAGCTTTACCCTTTAGAGTTGAGCGCTGATTAACCCCAAATCGATGTTGCTCGTCGACCACAACCAGCCCGAGGTTGTGGTACTCTACTGCGCTACTTATTAGGGCGTGGGTACCGACAACACAATCGACCTCGCCTGATTTGATTAGCTCCAGTGTGCTTGCTCGGTCTGATTTTTTCATATCAGAAATGAGCAAAACAGACTTCATGCCAATATCTTCAAGGAGTTTTTGAGACCCCAAAAAGTGCTGGCGGGCGAGTATTTCGGTTGGCACCATAATTGCCGACTGATAGCCCGACTGCTTGGCCATCACGCAGGCCATTAGGGCCACAAGGGTTTTGCCGCTACCAACATCGCCTTCCAAAAGCCTGTTCATCGGGCTGTCTTTGCTAATATCCTCTAGGATTGTATGGGCAGCTTTTTTTTGGGCTGGGGTTAATTCGAAATCTAGCAGACCTACGAATTTCTGGGCAACCTCGGGTTTATATACTATCTCGACAGCCTTGGAGGTTTTGATGTTTCTTTTTATTACCAGCCCCGTCAACACCAGCTCAAAAATCTCCTCAAAGCTAATACTACGCTTGGCGCTATCGAGCTGGGCTTCCGACTCGGCGGTATGTAAGATACGAATTGATGCCGATTTTGGTAGTAGCTCGTGGTCTTTTACTATCGCATCAGGAAGGCTGTCTTCCAATTGATCGCTGACATCCATACACTGAGCGATTAACTTTCTGATGATCGTCGAGGTGAGCTGTTTGGTTTCGGGGTAGATTGGTATTATATCTTGCTTGAATGGCCGAGTGGTGAGTTTGTCAAAAGTCGGTGCCTGGAGGCTAATATAGCCGTTTTTGTATTCATAGTTGCCTCTAAAACGATAAGTGTTATTTGCGACAAGCGTCTGGGCCAAATAAGGCTGGTTGAACCATATCGCCTTAATGGTTCCGGTACTATCGCTTAAGATTGCTTCGGTAATTGTTAGCCTACGGTTACGGTGACTCATGCGCATCGCCACTCGCTCAACCTTAGCCTCAAAACTAACCAGCCCAGGCTGTATGTCGCGAATACTTTTGATGGCCAAATAGCTGTCCCACCTTCTGGGGTAATAATTAAGCAAATCGGCGATCGTAAAGATTCCAGCACCAGCTAGGGCTTTTTCTAATATGGGGCCAACGCCCTTGAGTCTCGATACCGAACTTTTAGTGGTCATAGCTATATTCTAACACGAACAAAAAACGATAATTTTAACTGATCTCGATATTTTTGTAGCGTCTCTTACCGAGCTGCAATAAGCAGTCTGCAGATATTTTGTACTCTGCATCCTTTATTACCTCGTCGTTAATTTTGATTCCGCCTTGAGTCAATAGTCGTCGGGCTTCGGATTTGCTGACATCAAAAGCGAGAGCCACAACATCAATAACCGAGCCTATTTTGGTTTTGAAGGTTTCGATATCAGATGGCTTCTCGCCACCTATGAACTGTTTTTCCCAATCTTTTTCGGCCTTTAGAGCTATTTTGCTGTCGTAATAGCGAGCTACTACTGCGCGGGCCAGGCTGGCCTTGGTGTCACGCGGTTTATCGCCGAGCGACATGCCTTTCTCAATTTGGGCAATCACATCCATCGGTGTGTCAGTGGCCAGCTTAAAATACGCTGGTATAAGCTCGTCACGAATGGTCATTACTTTGCCGTACATATCGAGTGGCTCATCATCAACGAATATACAATTGCCCCAGGATGTACTCATTTTGCGTCCGTCTGTACCCTCTAGGATATGGAAAGTCATAACATTTTGAGGGTCCTGGCCGTAGGCTTTTTGGACTGTTCGGCCTGCTAGCATATTAAATAGCTGGTCGGTACCTCCAACTTCAAGATCTGTTTTCATCTGGACACTATCGTAACCCTGCAGAAGGGCATAGAGTGTTTCGTGCAATCCGACTGGTTTATTAGCCTCAATGCGCTTGGCGAAGTTATCGCGCTCGGTCATCTGTTGGATAGTAAATAGACTAGTCAGCTTAAAAAACTCATCTAATTGCATTTTTTCGAACCAATCGCCATTGTGAAACATCTCTACCCTATCCATATCCAAAATCTTAGAGAGCTGGCCATGGTAGGATTTGAAGTTCTCGGCGACTTCTTCACTAGAGAGCATTTTTCGTTCCGAAAACTTGTCTGATGTATCGCCAATTTGGGCTGTAAAAGTACCTGCAACAAATGTTATCTGGTGTCCTAAATCCTGAAATTGCCTTAGCTTCCAGAGAGCTACGGCGCGGCCAATGTGTATTTTTGATCCGGTTGGGTCAATTCCGAGCTTGATCCTTAGTTTTTTACCGCTTTTTAGCTTTTTCTCGAGCTCACTGCGCACAATTAGGTCTTCTACATTGCGAGTCAATAGGTCGTTGAGTATATCTTTAGATTTCATATTATTCCTTGATTTATTAATTAGTAAAATGAATAGTCCCGAATATCAAATCTACATCTGTCACATTATACCAACAATAGCGTTATATTGTAATCATACTTATGAATAAATTTATTGGCTAAGTCGTGATATAATTTAATGTAATAACTCTATGGCAAAAAAACCAGTAAATAAAGCTAATAAATCTACCCGTCGTGTGGTTAAGCATACGACCACCTCAAAGATTAGCAAAAAATCACCTTCAAGACCCCGAGTAAAGGGGTGGGAGAGATTTCGTTATAAAAATATTATCCGCGTCATTACGAGCAAAAAAGCTCTAAAAATATATGGCATAACTGCTGCTGTTACAGTACTGCTTTTGGCTGGCTTGTTCTTGTGGTTCGCCAAGGACCTACCAAGCCCTAATAAAATCAACTCTCGAGTCAGTGCCCAGACTACCAAAATATATGACCGAACCGGCGAAAACCTCCTAATTGAAGTCTATGGCGATAAAAACCGTAGCATAATCGAGTTCAATCAAATGCCGCAGTGTATCAAAGACGCCACGGTTGCCCTGGAAGACAAAAATTTTTATAAGCAAGGTGCTTTTAGCCCAGCAGGAATTGCCAGGGCTTTTACGGGAGTAATCTTTAAGGACCCCAGCAAGGGTGGTGGCTCGACTATTACCCAGCAGTATGTCAAAAACGCCCTTTTGACCAACGAGCGAACTTTTACCCGAAAAATCAAAGAGCTAATTTTGTCTATCCAGATGGAGCAACTCTACAAAAAAGACGATATCCTGAAGCTCTATCTAAATGAGATTCCTTATGGTTCAACTGCCTATGGTATTCAAGCCGCCTCAAAGCAGTATTTTGGTATTGATGCCAAAGACCTAAATCTAGCTCAGTGTGTCACTCTGGCTAGTCTTCCCCAGGCTCCAACCTACTACTCGCCCTACGGACAAAATAAGCAGGCCTTGCTCGATAAAAAAGATCGTGTGCTAGATATGCTTGTCGATCAGAACTATATCAAAAGAGAGCAAGCCGATGAAGCTAAAAAGGTAGATGTCATGTCGCTACTTAAGCCCTACAATCCTTATGCCAACATCCAGGCTCCTCACTTCGTGCAATATATTCGCGAGCAATTAGAAGAAAAATATGGCATCAAGCGAGTCAACGAGGGTGGCTTTAAGGTCATCTCCACAATCGACCTCACCAAGCAAAAGCTAGCCGAGGGGATAGTCTTAAAAAACATCAATTCTGTTAGGGGTTACGGAGGCGACAACGCGGCGTTAGTTTCGGCTGACCCAAACAACGGACAGGTGCTTGTGATGGTCGGGAGCTACGATGCCACTAACCCTGAATTTGGTATTTATAACGTAGCTGCCGCGCTTAGACAGCCAGGCTCGTCTATTAAGCCTGTGGTTTATGCTAGCTTGTTCAAGAAAAACTGGGGACCAGGTAGCACAATATATGATGTTCGAACTGACTTTGGTGGGATTCCACCATATATTCCCAAAAACTACACCGGCGGTTTTTATGGGGTACAGTCGGTCAGAACAGCATTGGCTAGCTCTCTGAATATACCTGCAGTAAAAGGCCTCTACATTGGTGGCATACCAGAGTTTATTGGTACTGCACGAGATATGGGTATAACTACCTACGATAAGCCAGTCGATGAATACGGCCTAAGTATGGCGCTAGGGGCAGGAGAAGTGCGGATGGTCGATATGGTCAATGCCTATTCGGCCTTTCCTACCAACGGCCAGCACCACGACCCTGTCTATTGGCTCAAGATTACCGACGGCTCTGGCAAGGTCATCGAGGACAACACCAAGCCCGACAGCAACAAATCCAAGCAAGTGCTAGACCCACAAATTGCCTACCTAATAAGCAACATCATGTCCGACAATAACGCCCGTTGTAGTAACGGCACCTTCCCTTGCAATAATCCCCTCACGCTGCCCAATAAGACTGTCGCTGCCAAGACTGGTACATCGGAAGATTACCGAGACGCCTGGACTATTGGCTTCACCAAACGAGTCATCACCGCTACTTGGGCTGGTAATAACGACAACACACCGATGACCCAAGCGGCTAGTATTGTTGCAGCTCCAATCTGGAACCAGTACATGCGCGAGGTCACCAAAGACGATCCGAATGAACAATTTGATAGACCACCCGGAATCAAGCAAGAAACCATCGACGCCAACACCGGAAAGTCGCCGATAGCGGGCTCAAAGCTTCGGACAGATATCTTTCCGAGTTGGTACCGTGTCGAAAAGGCTCAAGACTCGCAACGAGCCACTATCGATATTGTCTCCGGTAAATTAGCTACCGACTGCACGCCAGCTGGCGCGCGTAAAGAAATAACTGGCTCTCTAATAACGGCCGAAATAGCCCCAACCGACCCCTCGTATCCAAGGTGGAACCCACCAGTGCAGGTTTTGGCCGCTTCGCTTGGGTACGCCCAGGGCGGAAGTATTCCGTCAGAAAAAGACGACGCCCACCAGTGTGGCGATCCTCAGCCAGTAGTATCAATCACGGCCACCCCCACCACAGGTAGCACCTTTACTATCACCGCAGCCACTACTCAGGGCAAGTTCCCAATTAGCCAAGTCGCTTTTTATATGGATGGAAACATTCTTGCAACAAAATCTGGTAGTGGGCCAACCTTTAGTACCACTGTCACTCCAACGGCTGGAGTCCACAAATTTAGTGCGGTAGTAACAGACTCGGGCTACTACACCGGCACCAGCAATAGCATAACGGCCACAGCGACAGGTGTCGGTGGTGCAAACTTGAGCTGCTCGGGAAGTAGCTGCCAATTCACCTACACACTAGGAGCTTTTAGCGTTCAGCTCTATGTAAATAATGCGCCATTCGGTCTGAGCAAAGATACCTCAACTGCTACTTGGGGCGGGACAGGCTGGAATAGTATCACCGGCTCAGGCTCAAATGTTAAAGCTAGCTTTTTGCCTGCCAGTGGCCCTGCGCAAACTATCTATCCCTAAAACTAGGCTAATAAAAAATATCGTTATTTGTTAAGCAAGTAAACTATATTAAAGGCTGTATCTGCCAAACCAATCTCGGCTTTAGGTAAAATTAGCCCTAGCTTACTGTCACTAAATGAAGTGCTAATTGTTTTTACTATCGAGAGCTTTTAGTGCTTGGAGTAAACTTGGTGGGCTTTCTGGGTTGTCTGGGTGGACGAGTGCTAGAGTTGGCCTTAGCATTTTTAGGAGTAGCAAATATCATCTTGCCAGCAACAGACTGAAATATCCTGGTAACTTCGCAGTCGACATCCTTGCCAATGAGCTTATCGCCTCCATCGACCACAATCATGGTTCCGTCGGGCAGGTATCCGACGCCTTGGTTTTTTTCTTTTCCGGCCTGAACAACATTGACCTTCATAATTTCGCCTGGCAATACGACAGCACGGATGGCGTTAGCCAACTCATTGATATTGAGAATTTTAACGCCTTCGATTGTTGCGACGCGGTTAAGATTGTAGTCGGTGGTTAGGATATTGGCGCGATGCTTTTTGGCCAAATACACTAGCTTGTGATCTACCTCTTTTACATCCTTGGGGTCGTCCTCGATAATCTCTAGCTGCAAAGCATCGTTAAGGCGCATCTCGTTTAGTATTTCCAGGCCACGACGGCCTCTACCTCGACGCAATGCATCTTCGCTATCGGCAATATTTTGAAGCTCAGCCAGAACAAACCTAGGCACAATTAGAGCGCCAGGTATAAAGCCGCTGGCTACAATGTCGCCGATTCGGCCATCAATTATGGCCGAGGTATCGACCAGTACTTTGGTTTCGTGCTTATTGACTTTAAGGGGCTTAAGTTTGTCTTGTATTTGTTTCTTGTCGCCTTTTTTAGGCATTAGGTTGTCTAAGAATTCATGTTGCGAATAAAACACCAATGCTAACGCAACAGCCAAAACAACCGTTACGGCGATTGGCAGGTACTGCCTATACGGCTCGGCCAAGGCTGAGAGCGGGATAGCCAATAAGGATCCGATGATGCTACCAAGCAGCGCCCCTATTACGACTAGTATTAATTTCTGGGCGCTTAATTTGGCCAAGCGATATGTTACGACAAATACAGCTAAGGCAATTACTAATATAACTTCTACTACTAACATGAATTATGGTTTCCTCTATTTTAATGATTTGATAGCTTCAGCAATTGTCATCACACCAAGGTAGTTTTGACCTTTGGCACTGGATGGCACAATTGCATTTTTATAGCCAAGTTTGCTGGCTTCACGAAGTCTTAAATTGGACATATTGACTGACCGAACTTCACCGCTTAGACCCACTTCACCAAATACTACCGTGCTTGGCTTGATAATTTTACCGCTTGATGCGGATGCGATTGCTAAAATAATTGCGAGATCAATTGCTGGTTCGGCGAGCTTTATTCCACCTACAATATTAACATAGACATCGTGACTACTCAAGTTGATACCGCCACGTTTTTGCATAACTGCGCACAATAAGCCAAGCCGATTGAGATCGAAACCATCGGCTACTCGTTTAGGGTAGCCAAATACACTGGTACTAACTAGTGCCTGAACTTCTACCAAAATAGGCCGGCTGCCTTCCATACCAACAAACACTACGCTACCCGGCAGCTCTTGGCGTTCTTGCAGTAGAGCTTCAGAAGGATTCTTGACAGCTACAAGGCCAGCTTCGGTCATCTCTAGCATTCCGACTTCATTGGTGGCTCCAAAACGGTTCTTAACACTTCTTAAGAGTTTGAGGAGGCCATAACGCTCGCCCTCGAGATACAGCACAGTATCTACCAAGTGCTCCATCAGTCTTGGTCCGGCGACATTACCCTCCTTAGTGACATGCCCAATAATAATAAAAGAAGTGTTGGTGCTCTTTGCTAGTCGCACCAGGCTATTGGTGTTGTTGGTTATTTGGCTGGTTGTACCGGCTGATCCGCTAAGGTTTTGGCTGACCATTGTTTGAATCGAATCCACCACCACTAGCTGGTACCCGCCCGTCTGAGCATAGGCCAAGACTTCATCGACATCTGTGGTCGCTAAAAACTCAAATTCAGTATTCATACCTTTGAGCCTGGCTCCGCGAAGCTTAACTTGGGCTGCCGATTCTTCACCACTGACATATAGCACCTTGTTTTTCTTGGCTACTTCGGCTGCGACCTGTAAAACCAGAGTAGACTTGCCAATGCCGGGGTCGCCCGCCAATAGCACAAGGCTGCCAGGGACTATTCCGCCTCCCAAGACCGCATCAACTTCACTGTTGCCAGTGCTAATTCGACTTTTATCGGAAGATGAAATTTCATGGAACTTGTCGATTTTAGTGGTTGGGGTGGCGAGCTTTTTGTTGCCAATAGTGCCAAGTGCGACACTCTCGACAATAGTGTCCCATGCTCCACACTGCATACATTTGCCGCTCCACTTGCTGGAGTTTGCTCCGCAGCTTTGGCAACTAAACTGTACATTTGATTTAGACATATGGTAAATTATACACGACTAATGCGATACGAACAAATAGCGAATAGACCTGAGTGGTGCCTGGGTACCTAAACTGTGGCACCAACTTTGATGTTCAGATCGACATCATTATCTTTAGCACTAACTTCTACTATGTCACCTGGCTTGATCATTTCCGAGACTATCCCGCTGGCCAGTTTGTCTTCGATCAGCCTCTGGACTGCGCGCTTCATTGGTCGGGCGCCGTTTTCGATATCATAGCCTTTTTCCACTAACAGCGCGCGAACATTTGGTTTGAACTTTAGAATAATTTCCTTCTCTTCTAAGCGTCTGGCGAGGTCCTTGAGCTGGAGTTCGGCTATTTTTTCGATGTCGAGTTTAGAGAGCGCCTTGAATACCACAACATGGTCGATACGATTCAAAAATTCTGGGCGGAATTGTTTTTTTAATTCGCTTGTAACTTTTTCTGTCATCTGGACATGGATTTCTTCCAGCTTTTGCTGCTCTTTTGGAGTATCGGTTGTAAAGCCTATTTCAGCTTCTTTAGCCAAAACTCTGGCTCCAACATTACTCGTCATAATAATGATTGTATTGCTAAAATCTACTTTTTTGCCCTTGGCGTCAGTCAATACACCATCCTCTAGAATCTGCAATAGAATATTAAAAATATCAGGATGAGCCTTTTCTATTTCATCAAATAATATCAGGCTATACGGCTTGCGACGAACTTTTTCTGTGAGTTGGCCAGCATCTTCATACCCGACATAACCTGCTGGGGCACCAACCAAACGCGAAACATTGTGCTTTTCCATAAACTCACTCATGTCTACCTTAATGATTGAGTCTGCGTCGTTAAATAGCTCCCCTGACAGTACCCGGGCTAATTCGGTTTTACCAACACCAGTTGGACCCAAGAACATAAATGACCCGATGGGTTTTTTTTGGTCGGCAATTCCTGTACGGCTGCGGCGTATAGCCTTAGCTATGACATCTACGGCGCTGTCCTGGCCAATAATCTTGAGTTTTAGTGTTTGCTCTAGCTTTTTCAGACTATCGGTCTCAAACTTCGCCAGTTTTTCGACAGGAATACCAGTAGATTGTGCTACGACCTTAGTAATATCATCGATTGTAACCTTTACTTTATCACTATTTTTAGAATCTGCTTGAACTTCATTTAGTTTTTTTTCTATGACACTGGCTTCGGATTTTAATCTAGCAGCCTGCTCGAAATCTTGGTTATATACGGCATCGTCGATTTTAGTTAGCTTTTCTTCGAGCTGCTTGGATAGCCGCTTGCCTCGTCCGTCGGTACTAGAACGAGTTATCCTGGCTCTTGAAGATGCCTCATCAATTAGATCTATTGCCTTGTCTGGCAAAAACCTGTCGGCAATGTAACGCTTAGCTAGTTTGGCTGCCTCTTCGATTGCCTCGTCGGTAATTTTGACACTATGGAATTTTTCGTACCTTGGGCGCAAGCCTTTAAGCACCTCGATAGTTTCATCGACCGTAGCTTCTGGGACTATAATTGGCTGAAACCGACGCTCCAAAGCAGCATCTTTTTCGATATGCTTTCTGTACTCTTCGAGTGTGGTGGCGCCAATAGTCTGGACTTCACCACGCGATAAGGCTGGTTTGAGGATATTAGCAGCATCAATCGCACCTTCGGCGCTTCCGGCTCCAACGACGTTATGAAGCTCGTCAATAAATAGTATTACATCTGGTGAAGCGATCACTTCGTCGATTATTTTTTTGAGGCGCTCCTCGAATTCGCCCCTAAACTTAGTGCCTGCAATTACTGAAGCCATATCGAGCATCATCAGCCTTTTGCCAAGCAACATCTCAGGTACTCGCTCATCGACAATTCGTTTTGCGAGGCCCTCGACAATTGCTGTTTTGCCGACACCTGGCTCACCAATCAGGACTGGGTTGTTTTTGCTGCGACGGTTTAGTATTTGGATCATTCTATCAATTTGTGTTTCTCGACCAACCACTGGATCGAGTAAATCTTTCATAGCCTTGGCGGTCAGATCTATACCAAAATGGTCTAATGCTGGTGTCTTGGAGCGCTTGGAGTTTTTGCGACCAGGGCCACCTTGCGGTATTTCAACCTGTGATGGCTGTGAGTCTAGATACTTTTCGAGCTCGTTTCTAACCGAAACTGGATCAACCTGCATGTCTTTTAAGATAGATATCGCTCGAGAATTTTTTTGCCCGAGTATTGCAATTAATAAGTGCTCCGTACCAGCGTAGGGTTGGCCATTTTGCTGTGCAACCCTGAGCGCGGAGGTAATGGTTTGCTTGGCTGTTTCCGATAGCTCAATGCTACCAGATGGCGTAGAGGTCTGGATATTGTGGTTGCCATAAACTGGGACATTGTCGATTCTGACGCCCATATCGGCTAGCAGACGGGCTCCTATCGAACCTTGCACCTTAAGCATTCCTAGTAGTAGATGTTCGGTACCAATGTAGCTCGATCCCATGTTAATCGCAAGAAGACCAGCACTTTCCAGGCTTTTTTTGGCATTGAGCGTGAACCTATCAAAATGGTTTAAAAAATCGTCTTGCATAATTCTTATCCTCCATCAATTCTAGCAAACTTTAGTTTTTATGTCTGTTTATTTATCTTCTGAATCTTCTAGGGCTTCTTCTTTTTCTACGACCTTCTTGATATCATCTTTAGATTCTGGGGTAGCTTCGGTAACTTGAGTGGCTTTAGTGACGGCTTCATCCTCTTTGGGTTCGGTGCTAGCATTAGAAGCGGCAATTATGGCGTCCTCTAGATCGGCAGTACGGGCCGGCTTGGGCTCAGGCACTATCTCTTTTGCTGTCGATTCGACGCCAGCGTCGTCGGCCCCATCGATATCTATATTCCACTCGGTCAATTTGGCTGCCAATCTTACATTCTGGCCAGATTTTCCAATGGCCAGGCTCAACTGGTCTTCAGGGACCTTAACTACGGCTTTTTTATTTTCCTTATCTAATTTAACGCTAATTACTTTGGTTGGTGACAGGGCATTTGTGATATATTCCTTGGGGTCTTCACTAAAAGCAATGATGTCGATTTTTTCTTCACCTAGCTCTCCCATTACGGCCTGAACCCTAGTGCCTCTGCCCCCGACAAATGTACCGACTGGGTCGACGCCAGGGACATTAGATTTGACAGCTATCTTGGTGCGAGCTCCGGCTTCACGAGCGATGCCTGCAATTTCAACCGATCCGTTAGCTATCTCGGGAACCTCTAGTTCGAATAATCTTCGTACCATATCTGGGTGGGTTCGGCTAACTACAATTTGTGGACCGCGGTTGGTTTGTTCGACACGCACTACGAAAACCTTAATTTTTTGCGCAGGATAGTACTTTTCGTTAGGTATTTGGTCGCTCGGGAACATCACGCCGGTTGCTTTTCCGAGATCTATAAAGACATTACCACTCTCGAACCTTTGGACCATGGCATTAATGATTAACCCCTCCTTGCCGCTAAATTCACTAAATACGACCTCTCGCTCTGCCTCGCGAATTCGCTGGACAATCACCTGCTTGGCAGTTTGGGCGGCGACTCGTCCGAATTCCTTGCTGTCTTCTTTGAATTCGATCATATCACCCAAGGCACTAGCTTTTTTGAGCTTCTTGGCATCAGCTATCGATATCTGGATTAGTCCGTCTTCGACACTCTCGACAACTTCTTTGGTTACAAAGATTGTCGGATCGCCGCTGTCGGGGTTTAACTCGACTCTAACTTCTTGCTCTTTATCCCCAAAATCTTTTTTGTAGGCAGCGATTATTGCGGCCTTAATTGCCTCAATCACCATATCTTTCGATATGCCTTTTTCTTCACATATTTGCTCTATTGCTGATAAAAATTGGTTTTGCATAATTCTCCTATTAAAATGTTATTAAATTGTAGTTAGCCTTCAACAAAGCTTGAATAAAAAAGCCGGTACACCAGTGCAACCGACAGTTTCGCTCATTTCAGACTATGCTCATAATTGTACTTTTTTAGCAGTCTTATGTCAAGAGTGCTAGGGCTCATATTGATGGCTTATTGATTTGTGGGGTCATAGTTCGCTATTCGATGGCGCTTTCGATAAATTGTATCTTCTCGTTGCTGCCTACGGCAATGACATCGATCCGTGGCTGTAGCTTTGTATACGCTGGGTTTTCGTAAAGCCAGTACTCGAAGCCCCTAGCCAGGCGCTTTTTTTTGTCGGCCGATATGGCTCCAAGACCGCCGCCATAATCGTCGCTATTGCGGTATTTTACCTCAATACAGCAGATATACTCGGTATTTTTGGCTATAATATCCAGCTCACTAAAGCGGTTCTTAAAATTGCGTTGTAATATTTCGTATCCATGCCGCACCAAGTATTGGGCGGCCAAGTCCTCGGCCCGCATACCAACTGCAGTGGTGTTTTTCATAAATAACCTTTGCAAAAACTTTTTCTGTGTAAATCTGTTAACCCTTTTGAAGCTAAACTCTCCAGGTGTTTCTTGGTGCCATAGCCGACATTAGTATTAAAGCCATAGCCTTCGTACTGCTCGGACTGGCTGATCATATAATGGTCGCGGGCGACTTTTGCAATAATGCTGGCGGCTGCTACGCAGCTCACTTTTTGATCGGCCTTAACAATGGTCTGACTTATCTCATATTCAGATAGATAGTCGTAATTTCCGTCTATAATAATTGAGCTAAACTCACACTTCAAATCTTCTAAGGAACGAAGGTATGCCATCCTTACTGCTTCGGTTAGTCCCAATGCATCTATTTCGGTGTTATCGACCCAGCCAATGCCATAACCGACTGAGCTGTCGATAATATATTCCGACAACACTTCTCGCCTAGCAAAAGATAATAATTTGGAATCTTTTAGCGCCTTACGCCAACCAGATGGCAAAACAACCGCCGCAGCCACAAGTGGCCCGGCCAAGCTGCCGCGACCGACTTCGTCGATACCACAAACAAAGAGTTGCCCGTTTCTCTTTAGGGAGTTTTCCATGCGCATACTAGCCTTCAAGCTTGAACCTCCTTTAATGTATGCGATTATACATCTATTTATCGATATAAATAAATTCACCACAGCCCCTTGGGGGCTGTGGTGAATGGGTATTTAGCTACGACGGAGCTTCGAGATATTTGCCTTAGCCTCTTCAAAAAGGCTCGGCTTGTCGTAATAATGGTGCGGGATCAAGGTTTGGCGATAGCATTCGTGGGCAATGTCTCGCATTGTCTGGTGACAATCTTCGTAAGACTTAACAATCCTCCAGGGCAAAACCTTGCAAGCTGGTGGTTCAGAGCTATCGAGCGTCACAGCTACTGGTATAACCCAGCCCTGCATGATGTCCATAGTTCCGTTTTTTAGTGGTTGCATATGAACGCGGTCTCGCAAGAATATATCCTTGGAGGCGCTTGGAGCAACAGCCAACAAACGACCACCTGGCTTGAGGAACTTACCTAACTCGATTCGAGTCAGCTCGTTAGATAATTTTATAAGCTCGGCAGGAAAGTTTTTGCTTCTAACGGATGCTGTAGTCGGAAAGCTAAAAAAAATATTAGCAAAAAGCTGAAGTGCTTCAACGGTGGGCATATTGATACCCAAATTGCTGAGATCAGCCTTGGTTGTAGCTATACCGCGGCTAATAATTAGCCCACTGCTCTGAGAGAACTCTTCACCACCAATTAGGGTGGCTAGTTCCAGACGCAAAGCACCGAGGACCAAGGCAATATCAACCACATTGCTATGGTTCGTTACCAAGGTAAAATTCATTCCGCTTCGGAGCATTTCGCCTGCGATAAATTGCAACATATCCTGATGCTCTCGCCAGGCAGGAGGTATGACTGCAAAATTACGATGCACAGCTGGTCCTAGCGGCGCCAGCATTTCATTTGATATCGAGCTGACATTGCAGCGAACCGTAGTTAGCTGATGAAATGGCTTTGATGGGTCGTACGGCATCGGTACGAGTGGACCAACAGCATTTCTTGAGCCTAGCTCTTCGATGGACCTAAAGATACTGGCTTCATCGTAAGTTCGGAGCTTACTCTTGATCTGTTCTAATCTTGATATAGACAATTTGAGGACTCCCTAGGTTGGCACTATTGAAAGGTACTTTGAAGTCGATATTATAACATATTTTTTAGTATAATAAAATAGCCCCTAGGTATGGGGCTATAGTCTTTTATAATATCTAACTAACCCGTTACTTCTGTACTTTATCGACTCCGGCCCTGAACTCTTCAGCAGGCAGCTGGGCTTCATCTTCGCCATCAGTGTTTATTTGTTCATCGACAGTTTTGTCTTTAGGGGCTTCGTCACCGGTGGCATCATCTTTGCTGGCAAGCTTGTTCTCTTCTTTAGCTAGAGTGTCGGTGCTTTCTTCGACTTGGTTGAGCTCGTCAGTGCTTGCTTTGGCGCTATCTTCGGAAGCAATCTCAGCTTGCTCTGCTTCGGCGAGCTGGTCGGGAGTTCTCTCGTCAGACTCGTTAGCGGTATTTCTATCAAAATCTCGCTCGGCCATCCTGGCAGACTTGCCAGATCGGGATCGCATGTAGCTAAGAACGGCTCGACGAACCTTGCTTCGTTTAGTGATTTGGATTTTTACAACATTAGGGCTATTGACGAACCAAGTTTTTTCGACACCGACACCTGAAGCAACTTTTCGGACAGTAATAACTGCACCGACGCCACCAGAGTTGCGATAGCTAATTACGAGGCCTTCGAATATCTGGACTCGCTCTTTTTTACCTTCCTTGATTCTTTGATGAACACGAACAGTATCGCCGACGCGGATGTCGGAGATTTTTTTCTTGATAGAACCTTGTTCGATTGCGTTTAGAGCTTCTTGCATAACTCAACAATTCTATCACAACTCGCTACATCTGGCAAGGCATATAAATACTAGCGTGGGCAGGGCTATTCTACTTCTGTATAGATGTAGCGACAAGAATATTATGGTCGCCTGCAATTAACTTTAGTTTTTTAATTAACTCGTCTGAGATAGTGACACCCTTGGGGAGCTTCAATTTTTGAGCGGTCTTAGTAAAATCCAGAGTAACCATGCTGTCGCCAGAGTTGCTATCTAGTATGGCCTTAATTTGCATCAACTGCTCGGTGTCAGCGATAGATTCTAGCACAATCGATAAGCTCGATGTTTCTATTTTTGGAACCTCCTTGGGCGGGGCTAGCCACATGCGAGCTGTGTCGGCATTTAATAATTTAACCTTATCAGCTATTATTTTAAGCTCGTCAGTAGGGTTGCCGTCTCGGTCTTTGGCGTTTATTTTGCCCTCTATTTCAACAACGTTATCTGTAGCGATGTCTTGTTCGTATTTAACAAAAGTTTTTGGAAAAACAATAACTTCGATGTCGCCGCTAACTGTTTCGATAGCTACAAAAGCCATGGGGTCATTTTTGCGGGTGTATATTTTTCGCATTGAAGTGATGATGCCGCCTATCACAATCGACCTGCCATCATCAGATTTTTTATAATCAGCTATTGATTGGGTTTTGTTTTTGAAGTAGTTCCTGAAGTCGTCGAGCGGGTGGTTACTAACATACAATCCTAAAAGCTCTTTCTCCCAGACTAAACTTTGGCGAGGGTCAATCTTGCCTGTCGGATTATCCATACTGATTGGGGGTATTTCTTGATCGGCGCTAAGAGATCCAAAAATATCAATCTGACCCGACAGGGCGTTTTTCTGAACCCTGCTGGCATAGGAGGTAATCTTGTCAGCATTAAATAGTAGCTTGTGTCGATCGCCCAGGCTATCAAAAGCTCCGCACTTTATAAGGCTCTCCATGACTTTTTTATTGACCACTGCCGCATCGACTCGCTTGGCAAAATCTTCAACAGATTTGAATGGATCCCCGGCCCTAGCCTCAATAATCTTTTCGATTGGACCTTGACCAACATTTTTGACAGCCCCAAGGCCAAACCTAATATTGCCAGTTTCTGGCACAACCGCAAACTCTTTATAGGACTCGTTGATATCGGGTGGCAAAACCTCAATCCCCAGCTTGCGGCACTCGGCCACCTCGATTGCGATTCGATCTAGATTCTCATGGTCGCTTGTTAATAATGCTGCCATGTAGGCCGAGGGGTAGTGGCTTTTGAGGTAAGCGGTCTGGACGGCAATTAGGGCATAACAGGCGGCATGTGATTTATTAAAACTATAGGCCGCAAAATCTTCAAGACTGACCCATAGGTCCTCGATAAACTTCTTGTCTACTTTTGAGTTCTTGATAGCCCCACCAATAAACTCTTTCTTCATTTTAGCCAATACCTCGGGAATCTTCTTGGCGATACCCTTCCTCAGGGTGTCGGCCTGACCGCCACTAAACCCACACAAATCTTTGGCTATTTGCATCACCTGCTCTTGATAGACAATAATACCGTAGGTTTCCTTGAGAGCAGATTCCATTTTAGTATGACCATAGACTACAAGGCTCGGATTATGTTTGCGATTTATAAACTCTTCGATCCACTGCATTGGTCCTGGACGATACAATGACACCATCGCAATAATGTCTTCAAACTTGTCGGGCTTGAGGTCTTTGAGGTAGCGCTTCATACCAGCCGACTCTAGCTGAAATACTCCGGTAGTATCGCCACGGCTGAGTAGCTCGAAAGTCTTTTTGTCGTCAATTGGGATTTGATTTATCTGGATATCTTTTTTGTAAACTTTTTTAATTATTCTTAGGGCATTTTTTAATACTGTAAGATTCGATAAGCCCAAAAAATCAAATTTTAAAAGTCCTAGGTCTTCGATGGGGTTCATCGAGTATTGAGTTGCAATACCACCTTTGCTGGCTCTAGTGAGTGGAGTGTATTCGACCAATGGTTCTGGAGCTATCACCACACCAGCGGCATGAGTACCAGCATTTCTGATTGTACCTTCGAGCTGGATTGCGATATCGATAATTTCTTTAGCCTTAGAGTTGCCAGTGTAGATCGATTTTAACTCTGGGCTTTCAATGATAGAAACTGTCAGTGGTATGTGCCGACCCTGAACTGGTGGAGGAATGTTCTTGGCTATCGCATCGACCTCGCCATAAGGCACACCTAAAACCCGGCCGGTATCTCGGACGGCGTTGCGGGCGGCCATTACTCCGAAAGTAATAATCTGGGCTACCCTGTCTTGTCCGTACTTTTCGGTGGCATAAGCTATTACTTCTTCACGGCGGTCATCGGCATAGTCCATATCGATATCTGGCATACTGATTCGATCTGGGTTCAGAAACCGCTCAAAGAGTAGCCCGAATCTGATGGGGTCAATTTCGGTAATGTTAGTACAGTAAGCAATAATACTACCCGCGGCGCTACCGCGGCCGGGGCCACAGACGATTCCCTGATTCTTGCTCCAATTGATGAGGTCGGCCACTATTAGCATATAGCCCTCATACCCCATTTGGCCAATAATAGTTAGTTCGTATTCTATCCTATCGATTATTTTTTTATCGAGCTTAGGTTTGACCTTGGCTTCTGTAATTTTATCGAGGTCTTCTTTCGGAATATCCAAGTACCGATTTGCGGCTCCTATGTAAACCAGCTTTCGAAGATAGCTTTTTTCGGTGTCGCCCTTGGGAACACTTGGAAATCGTGGTATTAGTATCTTTCCGAGCTCAATCTCGAGGTTGCACATTTTCGCAATCTTGATGGTATTTGTGATGGCCTCTGGCGTGTCTTTGAACCTCTCCATAAAGACCTTGCCTGGCTGCATCGAAAGGTCCATATCTAGTTTCATCCTATTGGTATCATCGACATTGGAGCCTGTCTGGACACATAGCAAAATATCGTGAGGGTAGTGATCGGCTTCGGTCGAATAGTGGCAATCGCCGGTTACTACAAGCCCGATGTCGAGACGTTTCGATATCTTCTTTAGTGCGGAGTTGAGTTTTTTTTGGGGTGCCCACTGCGTGTGCGGTTGCATTTCCAGATAATAATTTTCCTTACCAAAAACACCCTTGTACCACTTAGCCAAATCTAAAGCTTGTTCGAACTGGTCGTTACTAATGAGCGTGCCAAGCTCCCCTCCCAAACAGCCAGACAAAACGACCAGGCCATCGCTATACTGCTCGAGCAGATCGTGATCGACACGAGGCTTATAATAAAAGCCCTCCAGGCTGGCAATGGTGCTGAGCTTCATCAGGTTTTGGTAGCCCTGCTTGTTTTTAGCAAGCAGAGTGAGGTGAAATGGGCTACGGTCCTCGGACGAGCTTTTGTCGGTATGCTTGCGTGGCGCTACATAGGTTTCGATACCGACAATCGGCTTAATACCGCGTGCCGTGCAGGCTTTATAAAACTCAATGCTGCCACTTAGGGTACCGTGGTCTGTGATGGCAACTGAAGTCTGCCCCATTTCGATAACTCTGTCGAGCATCTGGGGAACCTTTTGCAAGCCATCGAGCAAACTGTAGTGCGTATGGTTGTGCAGGTGCACGAAATCGACAAAATCTGCCTCCTTTCGAGCCTGCATGGCTGTTTCGTTGTCTGATATTTTAGCCTCACCTGGCATACTGCCCCTCCTATGCCTCTATTATAGCAAGATTATTTGGCCTATTTAACGGCACTTCCGATCTGTTTTATAAAGTCACCTATTACTGGAACTCCGCCGAGCTTAGAAACCAAAAAGCCAATTAAGATAATTGCCAATGCTGCGCCGAGTATGCCCGCAAAACCCCTAACGAAACCAGCTTTGAAATTTAGCCAAAATAGTTTCTTGGGGTTGGCTAGTATTTCCATGATTCCATCGAGTGAAACGATTTTTTCGGCTTTGATTGATTGGGTTTTGGATTTATCTGACATCGACTACTTGTCTTTTTTTAATGATTTTAGGTCTTTTTTTATTTCAGTCGAAGCGACCTTGGCTACCTTGTCGCCAGACTCGGCAGCTTTTTTGGCGAACTCCTTGGTGTCCTTTAGCGCTCCGGTCTTGTAGCTATTGAGCTCTACCACCAATACTTTGCCGTCTTGTATCATTTTGTCGGTTTCATGGGCAGCCACCCTAGTAACTTTTTTGCCAGACTTGCCGAATTCGGCACTTTTAGTGGTCAATGCCAGCTTCAAATCTTCGGCTTGGTTAATTAGCTCAAGTCTTTTATCTTTATCATTGCCTGTCAGGATATCGATATCTATTTTGGCTTGCTTAATTTTGGCATCAAGATCGGTACTAACCTCATGAGCCTTGATGGCGATGTCTTCGCGCAGCTCTTTGCCAGCCTTAGGTGCAAACAACAAAGCCAGTCCTCCTGCTATGGCAGCACCTACAGCAGCTCCTGTAATAAAACCTCTTCCTCTGGCCATCTTAGCGCTTGCCTTTTTTGCCAAAGTGGCGCTTCAGGTATTTTTCAAACATCATCGCGACTATGCCGGGGTTAATGACAGCACTCCTGACCTCATCGACCAATTCGGCAGCTGAGTCGGCACTCTCCTGAACCTTTGTGGCAGCCAAGCGAATTTGTTTCATCGCTGTAATTAAGCCCACCAAGAATACTACCGTGAAGGTTATTAGTATAATTAAGGCTATCGACACTAGAGTTATAAGAACTATAAGTAATGTTTCCATTATTGGGTCACCCTTTCTTCTTTATTGAGCTAACTTTGCTCTTTATTGCGCTAGCTTTATTAATTATAGCACTTTGGCCCTTAGGCATTTGTGAAAAGACATGCCGCTCTATAACTACCCACTCGTTTTTTTCTATAACACTATTTGGCACCACATGAAGCTGGCCATCTTCGCCCTGGATGCGAGTTTTTTTGATGTCCATTTCTCTTATCACTCCAATTGTCTTATGGTCTCCAACCTTGACCTTATAGCCAACCCTGAAGTCTTTGTCGTTGGCAAGCTGCAATCCAGCCATTAGGTCGCTAACTGTCGATGATATGCCAGACGAAAAGCCCAATAGCAAAATAGCGAACGAGCCGGTAACTGCCAGAGCAACACTAGTTAGGCCGAGTATTTGCAACACGGCAATCAGTAGTAGTCCCCACATAGCAATCCGTAGTAGTGTAGCCATTATCTCCTGGAGTCCAATCGGCCAGCGCGTCAGCCGTAGGGTGACTTTTAAAAAGCGCGATATTATTTTAATAATGACAAAGCCTATGAGCAGTGCTACTAGAGCAGCTGGTATTTTTGGTAGTATCTGGGTAGCAGATACTGTTGCGTTATTGAAGCCTGCCAGTACGTCGGATTGTAAATTTTGCATTTATATTACTCCTTTAGTAATTTAATCATAAGCTGGTTGACTTTAGAAGGGTTGGCTTGGCCTTTGGTCTGTTTCATGACTTCGCCTACAAAGAATCCAAGCACTCGAGCATTGCCAGAGCGATAGTCATCAACGGGTTTAGGGTTATCTAATATTATTTTTTTGATGATGTTCTCGAGCTCAGAATCGTCAGAAACTTGCTTTAGCCCTTTTTGCGCCACAATGTCGCTAGGCTTGGCGCCCGCTACAATATCAGCAAAAATAGACTTGGCTATTTTGGAGCTAATGACGCCGCTTTCGACGAGCTCTATTAGCTCCGCCAGCCGCTCACCGGTTAGATGTGGCTTTTTGTTGGTGGCAAGGATAGACTGATAATCGCCGACCAGCCAATTGACAGCTTTTTTGATTAGCTCGGGTTTTTTGAGAGCACTCTCGGCATCTTTAAATATCGCAATTGTTGCAGGCTGAGCCAACAACACATCTTGTTCGTCGGCATTGAGGTTGAGATTGACGAGATCCTTTCGAACATCGATTGGCAAAACCGTTATTTGACTCTGGACTTGGTCGATATAACTTTGGCTTAAGGTAATTGGAGGAAGGTCTGGCTCTGGGAAATAGCGGTAGTCGTTGGCCTGCTCCTTGCTACGCTGAGAAAAAGTCACGGCCTTGGTGTCGTTCCAGCCCCTAGTTTCTTGCTCTATCACTCCACCCGACTCGAGCACCGCTATCTGGCGAGCTATCTCATAGTTTAGGGCTCTTTCGGCATTGCGAAAGGAATTGAGGTTTTTGAGTTCGGTTCTGGTGCCGAGTGTTGAGCTATCGCTAATGGAGACATTCAGATCGAACTTAAAGTTGCCGTGCTCCATATCGCCATTACATACACCGAGGCTAGTAACGATATTATAGACTTCCTGCAAGTACCGCTTGGCCTGCTCGGTACTTTTAATATCTGGCTCCGATACAATCTCAGTTAGTGGGGTTCCGGCTCTGTTAAAATCGACTAGGCTGTAATCAGCTCCATCGGGGTGAGTTAGTTTGCCAGCGTCTTCCTCGAGGTGAGCATGATGAATACCAATTTTTTTGAATTCCCCGCCTACAAGTATTTCGACATAGCCGTTTTTAATAATCGGCTGATCCATTTGGGTTATCTGGTAGCCCTTGGGCGAGTCCGGATAAAAGTAATTTTTTCGGTCGAAGCTAGTGGTGCGGGCTACTTCGGCATTAAAACCTTTGGCGAGTTTGATGGCCATATCGATGGCTCCTTTGTTGATTACCGGCAAGGTGCCAGGCAGAGCCAAACAGACCGGGCAGATGTTGGTGTTGGGCAATGCGTCGCGACTGTCATTATTACACCCACAAAACATTTTGCTATTTGTGGCGAGCTGGGCGTGTATTTCGATACCGATGGTTGGTTTGTATTGACTCATATCAGATAGTTACTCCTAATTCTCGGATTGCATTGCCTAGGCTGGTTATCGCCTGCTCGACCTGGGCGGGCACCAAATCGTGCTCGACATTATGGGCCAGCTCGTTGCGCAGCTTGTGGGCGTTCCAGACGGCATTGATATTGCTAAACTGCTGGCCACCACTCTTGAGCCGCTCGCCCATGGTTTCGCCCTTGAAGCTATTGCCGACCATGCAATAATCTAGCAGCTTATCGGCCTCGAAGAGGGCTGTTTTAAGACCCGATGGGCCTGAGTTTTTCATGGCGGTTATTTCTGCCCACTTGGACTGCACCAAGCCGACATTAAAAGCACTTGGCTGATCATCACTATTGGCACTAGTTTTATACTGCTTACGAATTGGTTTGGCTTTTTGTTTGAGCGTGAGCGATATTAGTATTGTCATAACTACTAGGGCAATAAGAAACGAAATGGTAGAGATGTTCATAGCTTTAATTCCTTAAGTTTATTGTGCCAGTTACTATCAGATTGGATGTGTTTAGCGATAGCCAAAATTTTAATATCGTCGCCTTGCTTGCCGATAATTTGCAGCCCCATAGGTAAGCCAGTTGTAGGCTCAAAACCGATAGGAATACTAATGGCTGGTACACCAGCGAGGTTTGCAAATACTGTCAGTAGGTCGGTCTTGTACATTTCGACAGGGTCGGATTTTGACCCGAGCTTAAAGGCTGGCTCGAGAGTAGTTGGTACAAGTATTGCATCGTTAGATTCAAATACTTTATTGAGGGCTTGTATAATTAGTGTCCGAACTTGCATTGCTTTTTTGTAATAGGCGTCGTAGTAGCCGGCCGAGAGCGCGTAGGTGCCAATGATGTTGCGGCGTACTACTTCGGGGCCCAAGAATTCGCTACGGGTTTTCATGTAGCTATCTAGCAGGTCCTTGCTATCCTTAGCCTTGCTGCCGTATCTTACGCCATCGTAACGCTCCAAGTTGGAGCTGATCTCAGAAGGCACCAAGACATAGTAAGCTGCCAGGGCCAGCTCTAGTGGAACCAGCTCGGCAATACTAGCTTCGGTTTGGATATTAAGTAGGCTGCTGTCTATCGCTGCAACGCCTTTCGATACTACATTAGAATCTTCGTCGTCATAAAAGACTGCTTTTAGCTTGCCGACGGGCTTTTTGTCGCGAGGAGTTTTGTCGCTCAAGGCTATGGTGGTGGAATCCTTGCTATCCTTGCCGGCAATAACTTCAAAGACTATCTGTGCATCTTTGGCAGACCGAGCCACAGGGCCAACGCAATCAAAGCTACTGGCCATCGCAATTACTCCATACCGACTAACAACTCCGTAGGTTGGCTTAAAGCCTGTTACCCCGCAATAGCTGGCTGGCTGGCGAATTGAACCACCGGTATCAGTACCTAGGCTAAATATACCAAAGTCTGCCGCCACCGATGCGGCCGAGCCGCCCGAACTTCCGCCCGGCACTCGGTCGAGGTCCCAGGGGTTATGTGTGACATGATAAGAACTATTTTCGGTGCTGCCACCGTGCGCGAATTCGTCCTGATTGACCTTGGCAATCAAGACTGCTCCAGCTTGGTCGAGTTTTTCGATAACAGTTGCTGAGTAAGGCGGAATATAATCTTCCAGTATCTTACTGGCAGCCGTGGTTCGGATTCCTTTAGTCAAGAACATATCTTTGGCGGTATAAGGAATGCCTTCGAGCAGCCCAATCTCTGCCCCGCTGGCGATTTTGGTATCGACCTTTTTGGCTTGCTTTAGGGCTTGGCTTTCGCAGACTGTCAGAATGGCACGGATTTTTGGGTTTAGATTACGGATTTTACCAATGTAAAATTCAGTCAGCTCTTGGGCCGAAATCTTTTTGGCTACTAGTAGCTCATGAGCTTCTGTAATAGATAAATAATTCAAGTCGGGCATTATAGTACCTTCTTGACCTTTACATAACCATCCTGCATGTCTGGTGTGCTGGCTAACAAAAGTTTTGGAGCGATTGCGCATTTCTCGACCAAGTCTTCGCGCCATACATCGGTAAGCCCGGTGACCTGAGAGGTTAGCTCGACGCCGGCCGTATCGGTGTTTTGTATGGTATCGACAAAATCCAAAATCGAGCTAATCTCGCTGCTGGCTACTACTAGCTCGTCGTCGGATAGCTCAATTCTGGCTAGCAGTGCAACCTTTTGTATTTCGTCTAATGATAACTTTGCCATATCTGTTATTTTAGCAGATACTGCCCAATATTAGTACCTGCGATGTTATTTTGCCGAGGAGGCCTGGGGAGCAACTATAAAGGCCAAAATAATTGCATAAATAATTGCAAAACCACACATTACCGACGGTATTGCTAGCTCAGACGATGGGATTATCCAGTATACAATTCCGGTCGGGACTAGAAACGATAGGGTTCCGATACCGAGCCAGTGTAGTGAGTTGCGCCTAACTTTAGATTTTTGTTTTCTAGACATCACAAAAACAATTGCGAGGGTTATCAATAGTAGCCCAAAGTAATAGCTAGAGTATACAGCCGTGGCTGTTTCGGATAATGCAAATATTACATAATTGCCGGTGCATATTGAGTTATTGATAGCACTTGGGGCAAAACCAAAAAATACCGCAAAGCCCGTTGCCGTAAGTAGCACCAAGGCGCTCGACCAATGGTTTTTGCGGCCAGATATTTCGTTGGCCAACGTAACTCCTAGGGCCGGCAAAAAAGTAATTGCCACAAAGCCTACGCGCGAGGATACATCAGTAATGAAGCTGCTATAGCTTCCACAAACAGAAAATTCGGCGAGCTGAAATACTGCTAGCAAAACTAATGAAGCCGAAATAATATTCTTAATCCTCGAGGGCTTGATGCGCAAAAAAGTATATATCGCCAGAGCAATCTCGACGACGAAGGTAATTATCATCACCAGAGGGCTGAAGCAATATAGGGTATTTTTGTTTCGAGTGGTTGATTTTTTTGTTTGTTTTTTATTAATTTGAATCATAACTTGTTACGCTTAATTGTATCACAAAGCGAGCTTTTTGATAAATCCCCTCTCATCTAAGGTGGTCACGCCCAGGCTTTTGGCCTTATCGTACTTGCTACCCGGGTCTGCCCCATAAACAACATAGCTAGTCTGGCTGCTGACTGAGTTGGTTACCTGCCCTCCTCGCGCTCGTACTTTTGCGCTTGCTTCTTCCCGGCTTAGCGAGCTCAGAGTTCCTGTAAAAACCCAGGTTGTAGAGGTCAGTTCGCCTTTGGCTTTTGGCTTGGCGGTGGCAACTACGACTCCGTGGGCTAGCAGCTGCTCAACAAGGCTAATGTTTTTAGGCTGCCCAAGCCAACCGATGAGCGAATCTGACACGACACCACCAACTCCGTCAATACTAGCCAAATCGTCGGGCTGAGCAACCAAAAACTTGGCTAGGCTGTGGTAGTGCTGGGCTATATCGTTGGCGGTTTTGGACCCGACATGGCGAATACCTAGGGCGTATATAAATCTCCCTAGCCCCACTTTGGAGTGCTCATTAATAGAGTCGATAAGGTTCTGAGCTGAGGTTTCGGCGAACCTCTCGAGGCCAAGCAGATCGTCTTTGGTTAGTTTAAAAATATCGACGGCGCTAGCAACTAGCCCTTCTTCCATTAATTGAGCTAGGATCTTCTCGCCCAGACCATCAATATCGAAAGCCGATTTTGATACAAAATGTATAAGCTGTTGCCAGCGTATTTCGCCGGTTTGCAAATCTGCCAGTCGAGCCACTGCCTCACCGGCGGGGCGCACCACAGCAACTCCATCGATGCTGGTTGGCATTTTCCATATTTTTTCATTTCCGGTTCTGAGCTTGGTGATAGGCTCAATCACTTCGGGGATAATATCGCCAGCCTTTTGAATTATTACGGTATCACCAATGCGCAGGTCCTTGCGCGCAACTTCGTCTTCATTATGGAGGGTGGCACGCCTAACGGTACTGCCAGCCACATTGACCGGCGTCAAAACTGCATAAGGTGTAACTGCCCCCGTCCGCCCAATGCTAACTCTAATGTCTTCAAGTATTGTAGTGGCGGTTTCGGCCGGGTACTTGTAGGCGACGGCGCCACGAGGTGCCTTGCCGGCCACGCCGAGTGACTCAAATTCGGCATTATCATTGATGGTAATGACGAGTCCGTCGGTCTGGTACGGCAATTTCTGGCGCTCGCCAGACCACTTGTCAATATAAGATCGAATCTCTGCCACACTCGATACAACTTGGTCGTTTGGCTCCACCATAAAGCCGAGCTCGCGGGCCATATTGTGCTCGTCTTCATGGCTGGTTAGGCCTGGCAGATCCATCTCTACTGCGTAGGCAACAAATTTTAGATTACGGCTGGCGGCTACTGCTGGGTCAAGCTGTCGGACAGTACCCGCTCCGGCGTTACGCGGGTTAGCAAATAATGGCAGGCCATCTTTGGCTCGCTGAATGTTGATATTGTCAAAATCTTTTTTGGGTATTATGACCTCTCCGCGGATTTCAAAAAAATCATAAACCTCAGCCGAGACCTTATCACTTTGGCGCAACTTTAGTGGTACGGTCTGAATTGTCTTAACGGTATGGGTAACGTCTTCGCCGATCTTTCCGTCGCCGCGCGTTATAGCGCGCACAAACAGGCCTTTTTCGTACTGCAGTGCCATAGCCAGACCATCCATCTTGAGCTCTATATAATATTCGAGCTTAGTTTTTTGGGTGAGCTTATGAACGCGCTGCTCCCAAGCCTCTAGCTCGGCAATATCGAAAACGTCATTTAAGCTGAGCATTGGGCGTTGGTGTGGGATACTTTTAAATTTTGCCGAGGCCTTACCGCCGACTCTCTGAGTTGGTGAATCGGGCATTATTAATTCAGGATAGGCAGCTTCGATTTTGGCTAATTCGCGGGTTAGGCTTTGATAAACCTCATCTGTAACCGACGGATCTCCTAGCACATGGTAGCGGTAGCGGTAGTCATTAATTACGCCAGACAGCTCTTTGGCTCTGTCCTTGGCCTGGTCTTTATTCATTCAGGTCTCCGTACATCTTGGATTGAAATATAAAAAATATCGGGACAAATACGGTAGCCTCTATGGAACTAACGAGCCCCGAGATGTATTGGTTTTGAGCCACCGATTGGTTTAGCGTCAGCAAAAATTGTACCGATGTCAGAACCAGCATAAACACCAGCAGCAACAAGAAAGTTCCCAGGTATATGCGCCATCTATTTTTACTAGTTAGTTGTGTGCTATTTTTGAGAGATTCAAAAGTTGATTTTGTAGTGGCGACCACAATTATTTGAGCTAGCCCAAACCTTGCTAGCAAGTATGAGCTTAGTAAAAAACTACCAACCGATAAAGGTAAAAATATTGCTGGAGGAAAACCAAAAATCGGCAGAGACACAAACATGCCTAGCAGGCTCAAAAATATTGGCAGTGCAAATAGTGCCAAGATAAGGCTAACTGCCGTATATTGCAAAAACCTAGAGCTGGCAAAAGAATATATCGTAGCCAGTTTTGAGTTTTGCAATTTAGATTTGTTGGCAGCGAACGATATGGTAGCAATAAATGCAAAAGCCCAAACTATAGCGGTTGTGATGCCGTAATCCCCCAGTGCGCCATCGTTTTGAAAGATGCCTATCAATGCGACCGGCAAAGCGACAATCAAGATTATTTTAAAATAAACCTGGTAGTTATTTTTCCACTCCACTAATGTTTGCTTGTATAGCTTCCATACCTTGAGTTTTGGAATGTGACGGTTGTCTTTTTTCATGTTTTATCAGACTGCTTAAGTATACTTTAAAACTTAACTTCCGGAGCTTTACTGACGGCAGCTTTTTCGCCTTCGGCTACATCAAAAAAGTCTCTGGGTTTGAAGCCGAGCATATTGCCGATGATGTTAGTCGGAAAAACTTTCAATTTGGTGTTGAAATCTGTGACATTCGAATTGTAAAGTCTGCGACTGGCTTGAATCTTATCTTCGGTGTCAGCCAGCTCGGTTTGGAGTTGAATAAAGTTTTGGTTGGCTTTGAGGTCTGGGTAGCTTTCGGCGACCGCGAACAAGCTCTTTAGGGTCGAGGTTAGCATATTGTCGGCTTCGGCTTTTTTAGACATATCCCCTTTGCCGGCGTCCATTGCGGCCGATCTGGCTTTGGTGACATTTTCTAATACGCTCTTTTCGTGTTTGGCGTAACCTTTGACGGTACTAATGAGGTTTGGAATTAGGTCAAGCCGGCGTTTCATCTGGACGGTGATGTCGCTCAGGGCTTCGTCGGCCTTAATACGCAACCGTACTAGGCTATTATAGGTGGCCCACAGTGCTACCGCCAGAGCCACAATTATTGCTAGTATTACCCAAAGAGCTGTCATGTTTCCTCCGATTATTTATATATCTATTATACTACTGTTAATAGATAATAAAAGCCCTGCAGAAGCAGGGCTTTTATTATGGTGGGCAAGGAGGGACGGCGTCCGCCGCGGCGGACTTTTCCCTGCGGTGCTCGGTAAATATTCAAGTGAACTTGATATTTACACTGCGCTCCTCGTACACCGAACCCTGGGTATCGAGCCCGCTCAAACATAAAAAATAACCCCTGGCGGGGCTACTTTTTATGGTGGGCAAGGAGGGACTCGAACCCTCAATCCTTAAAGGAAACGGATTTTAAGTCCGTCGTGTATACCAATTCCACCACTCGCCCATGGTAGTTGTGTATTCTTATGGAGGCGCGTACCGGATTTGAACCGGTGTAGAAGGTTTTGCAGACCTTTGCCTAACCACTCGGCCAACGCGCCCCGTGCCATATATTATACCTTGCTTGCTTAATCTGTAAAAGGGTAGAAATTTAGCGGACTTTTTGGTATGATTAGTCGCGTACTTTGCTCTTTCAAATATCCTTAAATGGCACGCTTTTTATAATTCAATTCAAAATTACTAGCCAATTGAATATAAATGCCGTAGCATTATTGAAGTAACAATGGCGGGATAGCTCAGTTGGTAGAGCAGTGGCTTGAAGAGCCTCGTGTCCTCGGTTCGAATCCGAGTCTCGCCACCAAAGATTATTCTTTTAATTAAATTACACCATGCGGGTGTAGCTCAGTTGTTTAGAGCGCTTCCTTGCCAAGGAAGAGGTCGAGAGTTAGAGTCTCTTCACCCGCACCAATTTGCATTATTAGAGCCTGAAAGGGCTCTTTTATTTTCTTCAATGATTGTTTTATAGGGGTCACGCACATCAAAGTACAGCTTTTTGTCCCACATTTTAATGTTAGAAAGTAACATTTTAATCAGCTTCTGTTTTTGAACCTCTGTCGAACATTCAAACAGTTCATTTGAGCGTTGTATCAAATCTAACAGATAGGACGCTGTAATTAGAAAGTCTTTGTTGCCACTCGTTAGTTTTATCTGTTTATCATTCAAAATCTGTTGCTCGTTGCTTAGGTCTGTAACCATTTCGTCATACAGCTCTTTAGTAATACGCCCCTCTAAGTGAGTGTGAGTCAAAGTTTTAATCTTTGCTTTCAGCATGTCGTATTGTTTGCGAGTTTGTTCAAGCGTCTCTGTGTAGTAGAGCTGTTGTGTATCATGACGCTTACGAAGCTCATTAATGACTTGTTCCAACCCCTCAGCAGGTATAGGTAGTCCGCAGACTATCTCGGCTATTGTAGGCATCATATCTTTGCCTTGCTCTGAGCTATTCACATTGCCACAGTCGCCTTTAGCACCAGTACACTTCATGTATACATTGCCTCGAGCTGTGTAGGATGAGACTGTGCAATTGCAAGCCTTACATCTCACAATTTCCTTAAAAGCAAAGTTCTTGCTTCTATAAGCTGTATGCTGGTCGTGTCTGTCTTTGCGTACCATTTGGCACTTATTGAAAAGCTCACGAGTAATGAGAGGCTCATACTTGTGGGGGTATGTATGCCCCATATAAGTCATTAGTCCATGGTAGAAAGGATTTTTTAATATCTTTTCAGCGTGTGATTTGTTGAGTTTTCTACCAGATTTGCTAAGCAGACCATCTTTGTTTACTTGCTCAGCAATTGCTTCATAGGGCATGCCAGTAGAACGAAGCTCAAACATCGTAACAATGTGTTTGGCACGCTCTGTATCAACATGTATATCCTTTATTGGTTTTTCCTTAGTACCAAGATTTACATTTACATAGCCAATAGGTGCATAGCCTACCCAAGTTTTGTTAGCTAGCATTTCATCAAAGCGTCGCTTTACATTATCTCTAATGCTATCTGAATAGTACTTGGCCAATGCCATGCCAATCCCAAGTCTAAATAGGTCTGTTGCTGGCGATGTCTTGTCTATAAACAAATTGTCAGACGGAAAATGTATTTCAATTTTACCTTGTCGTACAAGAGCGTTTAGCTCTTTGACTTCTTCTTGGCTACTATCCCTCGTAAAGCGGTCAATTTTATCAAAGACTACTATGCATGGCTCTTTTTGTGACTTGATGTCTTCAACTAATTTTGAGAACTCTTTTCTTACATCTACGCTGTGAGCACTCTCGTCAAACTCATGATATTCATACTTACAGTGTTTTTCCTTTGCATACTTTTCTAGCTTTAGTTTTTGGGCTGGTAGTGCCTTTCGTTGGTCTTTGTCTGATACTCTAGCGATTAAATAATATAACATAATTATCTCCTTATAAGTTAACATTAATTACTAGTATTAAGCAATGCTTTTCGAGAGCATTTCTATACGGGTTGGTTGAAATTCGTTTAGTGAACTAGTGACTTTTGAAATGTCGCTGTAACGACGACCCTTAATTGTTTTCAAGTTTGGTTTTAGCTTTGGCCAGTAGTGTCTACCAAACCGCTTATCAAGTGTGTTTCGCAGAGCAGTTGTGCTTTCTTGATTTGCGATGAACAGCCCTGCAACTGCGGCAAGCGAGGCTTGTGGAGTTGCGTTCTTGTTTTCGGCTAGGTAGTTCTGAAGCAATTCTAGGGGCATATTTACATCCATTGATAGGTAATCTATCTGCGAAGAAAATACTTCCCAATGCTTCAGCAATAGCTGGCGAGATAGTTTAGCTTCGAACAGCCTGCTAAACACCAATTCATCTTTAGGGATGTCCTTGAAGTTATGTTGCATTGCTCTCATGCTATTTATGCGGACTTCGTAACGAAGCACACTAAAATCATTAACCACGCCTATGTCGTCCAGCACAGAAACCTGTAATTGGTTATCTACCTCTCTAGATTTCTTGTCGCTGGTCTTTGCTCTATGCAAATCAGCGAGCTTGTCATAGAAAGCAATGTCTTTCGAATTGCACTGAAAATGCAAAACTTCACCGTCCTGAAAGTTAGTCTTTTGTATGCTGTACACACGAGTGTAATCAGCCTTTCGCAAGGTGTTGATGACTACCTGACAGCCTAAAGGGTTATCAAGCAGAATGTTCTTGCTTGGGTGCCAACATACGACCCTAGCACTAGCTAGATTGTCTTTGGAGACAATAACACCTAAATGTCTAAGTGAAGCTTCCAACTTATCGATGACTACTCCAAAGTCTTTGTCAGTAAGCTCATCAAAGTTATTGCCAAATAACAGCTTGGGAGCTGAGAACTCCACACTTAGTGACTCTTTTACACCCGCATTTGTTGGGCGTCTTATTAGAGTTAGGCTAGGCAGGTACAGACCAGCTCTCAGCTCATTCCTCGATGGATTTCGTACCATTCTTGAAACACCACCTTTTACCGTAAAGTTTCTAAGTTCGCTGTGTTCAAGTAGGGTAAACTCGTCAGCACCTAGATATAGTTTTACGGTGTCAACCATGACAATTACTCTTCTAGCCCGTTTGGAAATTCAAATGGGTTTTCAAGCTGGTTTTTCATGTATCTAAGACTTTCAAAATCTTTACGCCTTACAAGTTCTGAAAACGCTAGTAACAAAACATCAGTATCAAGATACTTCACGAATTTTTCAGGGATTATTTTGATTTCCATATTATTTATCTCCTTTATTGTTGGGTTTATTGAGTTCAAGTTGCGTGTTAGTAAATGTCTTTCGGTGCAAGTCGGTAATTCTGTACCGTAGGAAGCCTGCCATTGAGCGTTCTTCATTTCTCGCTAGGTCTCTCAGCTTTTGCCAGACATCAACTGGAAGCTGTACTGTTTTGATTTGTGCCATTCTCTTCTCCTTGTTTAGATTGCTTTGTTTTAAGGTCAATCTCGATGAAAACATCTAGGTAGTCCGCAATCGCAATCACTATTTCTTGCGATAACTCAGAAGACACGCCTTTGTTTGTGGCTTGCTTTTGTGGTTCTTCTGGTTGAGATTTGCTATTCGTTTTCATAGTTGCCTTGTTGCAACCAATCACGAACATTAAAAAAGCCCGTTGTTGATTACGGGCGTATCGTCACACAAGGGTTAGTCTGAAAATATTTTCAGCAAACTTTACAGATGAGTTTGTTCACAATTACCTTGCGTCCTTGAATTATTATCAGATTGTCAGGACCACCGATATCTGTTATCTTTCCATTGATTTCCTGTATTGTGTTCCTGATATTTTTTACATGATTTCTAGTAATAATTGAGTCGTTAACTCCTAAGATTTTACTGAAACTAATACCTTGCTTTAGTGTATTGACATTTTTGAACAGCATTTCCAAAAGCTGTGGTTGTTTATATTTGTTACCATTTTTTCGTCTGACACTTCCAGCGTTTGAATAGTCAATTTTTACAAAGGGTGTTAATGTCAGGATACCACTGTTCTTGTTATAGCTATCAGTATCAAGGTGCTCGATAGCAAATGACTCATGCTCAATGGTACTAGCAGGCTTTACTTTGGGAATTGTTAGCTTATCAATTTTGTGAAGAGTGGTGCTAAATCTATTAAGTGCTAGGATTGTATATGTTTTTTCAGCAAGTAAATCTTCAATCATGTCGGCAAAGTCAGTTTTGCCCTGTAAGCCCATCTCTTCTATATCATAAAGCTCCAACAATATTTCTTCTGGTACATCTTCAATACTTTTGTAGACTGGCTCATCCTTGTACTTGATATACCTATAATCGTTTGCTAGAACTTCAAGCAATTCCTTTTGTTCAGACAAGCTAATACCCCTTGAGTACAGCTCTTTGGAGTCAATGGTCATTGGCTTACCTTGGCTAAAGCCATTGGCAATATCAATATAACTTAGTAGGTCTAGTATTTTTTCATTGTTTATCATGGGCTGTTCTTTACCACAGAGCTAGTAACTCGTGTATAGTTATAGTATGACACAATCTGAGGCTAAACGACCAAGACTACTCACGCTCAAACAGGCGTGCGACATGCTTGGTTGTCATCCAAACACCTTGCGTGCTTGGGACAAAAAAGGCTATTTAGTGGCTGTTCGTATTGGTACAAGGGGTGATAGACGATATTACAAAGACGATGTATTGAAGATAATGGAGAAAAACAAATGACACTGAGCGATAACGAAAAACGAGACATAATCAAATTTCTAGAGGCTGGAAAACCCTTACCAGAGAAATATCGTTTTTTGTTGTTTGATGACGCTCGTGAAGTTGAATTGCTATGGAATGGTAAAAACAATGAGGTAACAAATACAGTATTGCCTTTTCAGGTTATTGAGCAAATTGATGAACCTCGTAGCGACAACAAGATTGGCCTACAATCTAGTTTGTTTGACGATGGTGGTAGACAGATAACAGGTTGGACCAATAAACTAATTTGGGGTGATAACAGGCTAATTCTTTCATCTCTTAAGAATGGACCAATGCGTGATGAAATCGAGTCACAGGGTGGTCTCAAATTAGTTTACATCGACCCACCGTTTGATGTTGGTGCAGATTTCTCGATGGATATAACTATTGGGGATGGCAAAGACGGAGAAAGTTTTGTAAAGAAGCCGTCAGTTATTGAAGAGATCGCATATCGCGACACTTGGGGTAAGGGTGCTGACAGTTTCATATCAATGATTTATGAACGAATAATCCTCATCCATGACTTACTAGCAGAAGATGGAAGTATATTCGTGCATTGTGATTGGAGACTAAGCTCTCACATGCGGTTAGTTCTAGATGAGATATTCGGAAAGCAAAATTTTGTTAATGAAATAATTTGGGCATACTACGGTCCAGGAACTGATAAATCAAAAGAGTTCACAAAGAAGCATGACACGATATATTATTATGCGAAAAATAAAGGCTCACATATATTCAATGATGGTGCTATACGAGTTGAACATAGTGCAAAAACTAAAGATAACTACAAAAAGGGTCTAGCAGGCTCTGGTTTCGCTGCTGAGAGTATAAATAGCCGAGAAAAGGAAGCCTACGCTGATGACACAAATCTCAACAAGTTAGGTAAAATACCTGAAGATTGGTGGGAAATGGCAATCGCCGCTAGGTATCCCGTTGATGGTGTGAAAAGAACTGGCTACCCTACGGAAAAGCCACTGCCATTGCTTGAACGAATAATAAAGGTTGCATCTAACGAGGGCGACCTAGTTGCAGATTTCTTCGTAGGTTCTGGAACTACTCTTGCTGTTTCTGAAATGTTAGGTAGGAAATGGATTGGAACGGATTTAGGTAGATTTGGTATCCACACATCACGAAAGAGAATGATTGATGTGCAACGCAAACTTAAAAAAGACGGTAAAGATTTTCGTGCATTTGAAATATTGAATGTTGGTAGGTACGAAAGAGAGAATTATCTTAATGTTAATGATGACCTGCGTGCAGAAGAAAAGGCTCAGCAAGCTGTAAGAAAAGAAAAAGAGTTTGTGAAGCTAATTATTACAGCGTACAAAGCAGAGCCTGTTGAGTCGTTTGTGAATATCGTTGGAAAGAAAAGAGATAGGCTAGTTGCAGTCGGTCCAATTAGTACGCCTGTTTCGTCCAAACAAGTAGATGACATAGTTGCTGAGTGTAAAGACAAAGGTATTACAAAAGTTGACATACTTGGGTTTGACTACGAAATGGGATTGGATTTTCATGCATACGCCAGCCAGGGTATAGATGTTGCATTTAGGGTAATACCGAGAGAAGTGTTTGATAAAAAAGCTGTTGAGCGTGGACATGTTAAGTTCTACGATGTTGCATTTATTGACGCTAAGCCAACCGTAAAAGGTCCGATGAATAAGAAAGAGATTTCGATTGAATTAACCGACTTCTCTGTCTTCTATAATCAAGACGACTCCGGAGAAGTTGCAGAAGCACTACGCCCCGGTGGAGCAAAAGTAATTGTAGAAAACGGACAAGTAGTAAAAGTTTCAAAAGATAAAGATAGCGACATTATCTCAAAAGAAATACTCACCAAGAAGTGGAGTGACTGGATTGATTACTGGGCTGTAGATTTTGACTTTTCAAGCCGTAAAGAAATGATTAGAGTGCCCAAAACTCATGGAGATAATCTGTTTGGCAAAGGTAATGTCCAAGATTTACTAGAGTATGAAGAAGTTTGGACTGGTGATTATATCTTCGATAACGAATGGCAGAGCTTTAGGACAAAAAAGAATAGGGAGCTTGAACTGACCTCAGCGGCAAAAGAAGTTGGCAAAGGTAAATACAAAGTCGCAATCAAGGTTGTAGACATATTTGGTAACGATACTACTAGGGTCTTTGAGGTAGAGGTTTAACATGGCTCTACATAAAGACTTTCCTACCGACCCATATGCCATATTAGACCCAAGTATCCGCTGGTTTCCTGCTGATGAAGACTTACGAGACAAAGGTCACGAGAAGCTACTCCCACCATTGGTCGCCGACTTGCGTAAAAAAGTTAAGGAATGGCGACTGCTCAATTATGAGGGAGCAAGTGATACATCTATTGCATTGCTCAATTGGTGGTTCAAAGAAGACCATATTCAATACAATCAAGACGGCTCTTCGTACAATTTTAGATACTACTTTGCACAGCGTGAAGCACTAGAAACAGTTGTCTGGCTTTATGAGGTCGCCAAGGTAAAAGATAAGTACGACCTCATACGCTATAACTCAACTGGCGTATTGAGTGCGGGAATGTTTACGGAAGAGTGGCTACGCTTTGTTATTAAAATGGCTACTGGTGCTGGTAAGACAAAAGTAATGAGCTTGGTACTTGCATGGGCTTATTTCCATAAAAAATATGAGGAAGACTCACAACTCTCTAAGAACTTCCTTTTAATCGCTCCCAATGTGATTGTGTTTGAGCGTATTAAGAATGACTTTGAGGGATTAAAGATATTCCATGAAGACCCTGTACTTCCTGACAATGGTTATCGTGGGCAGAATTGGCAAGATGACTTCCAGCTCACTTTACACCTGCAAGACAACCTACGGAACATCTCTGACACAGGTAATATCTTTCTCACTAACATACATCGTGTATTTGAGTCGGATGTCAAAAACGCCAGTGCTGATGACGAAGACTCATCTACCTATTTCTTGGGTAATAAACCTGTAACTAAAACAAACGACTCAACTGTTGACCTAGGAATGATAGTTAGAGATATAGACGAGTTGATTGTCATCAATGACGAAGCTCATCATATATGGGATGAAAAACTTGCTTGGGCAAAATCAATTCAAGATATAGATAACCAATTAAAACAAAAAGGTTCAGGGCTATCACTGCAACTTGATGTTACGGCTACGCCTAAGAAGCGAGACGGCTCAATCTTCGTACAGACAATTAGCGACTACCCTCTTGTTGAGGCAATACACCAACAGATTGTTAAAAACCCTGTCGTACCTGACGCCGCAAGTCGTGGCAAGTTGCATGAAAACCAAAGCTCACTGTTTAGCGAGAAGTACAGAGACTTCATTAATCTAGGTATTGAAGAGTGGCGTAAAACTTACGAAGAGCTAAAACCTATGGGCAAGAAATCTATCTTGTTCATAATGACTGACGACACCAAAAACTGTGACGAGGTAGCGGAATATATCAGAACTAGCTTTGCTGATTTGCGAGACAGCGTACTAACTATTCATACCAACAAAAGTGGCGATATATCAGAAAGTGTTTCAGGTAAGAATAAAGACGAGCTAGATATACTTCGCAAACAAGCTAACGAAATTGATAGTTGGGAAAGCCCATTCAAAGTAATCATATCTGTAATGATGTTGAAAGAGGGTTGGGATGTTAAAAATGTAACTACTATTGTTGGGCTAAGGCCGTATGCCGCTGACTCAAAAATCTTGCCCGAACAGACACTTGGTCGTGGTCTGCGTAGAATGTTTTTTGGTCGTGATGATGTAAAAGAATATGTCAGTGTTGTTGGCACGCCTGCCTTTATGGAGTTTGTTGAGTCAATCAAGGGCGAGGGCGTTATCTTAGAAAAGAAAGCTATGGGTACAGGATCTAAGCCAATAGCACCTATGGTTGTTGAAGTTGACAATGAAAATCCACAAAAAGATATTGAAAAGCTAGATATTGAAATACCAATTATGACACCAAGAATACAGAGAGAGTACAAGAACCTTTCTGACTTAGATGTATCAAAGTTTGGTAATAAAAAAGTTTCAATCAAAACATTCACAGAGCAGGAAAAGCGAGAGATTGTTTTCAAAGATGTTGTTGGCGAAAATGAACATCACACGACTGTACTTAGTGGAGATATAAATCCTGACTATCAGAGCGTGATAGGCTTCTTCGCACAAGCTATCATGCGTGAACTTCGTCTGTTTGGTTGCTACGACATTCTATTTGGAAAAGTAAGAGAGTTCGTGCACCAGTATATGTTTGAGAACGAGGTTGAGCTGTCCGATTTGAACATGCTCCGAAACTTGTCAGAAGTTGAATACATACACCTGATAAAAGACTCGTTCAAAAAAGCAATCAACGAGTTAACAGTTCAAGACAGTGGCGATACCGAGATAAAGAACTACATCAAGATAAGTGAGTCACGCCCATTCGTGGTGAATGACAAGGGCTTTGTTGTACCTAAAAAGTCAGTCTTCAATAAGATTGTTGGTGATAGTGACTTTGAATTAGTATTCGCTGGGTTTATCGAGGGCTGTGAAGATGTTATTTCGTTTACCAAGAACTTCCAAAACAAAGAAGCTAGTGCCTTGCGTATTGAATATAAAAACTCTGAGGGCTTTATAGCCAACTACTACCCTGACTTCTTTGTAAAAACTGATAGCAAAACTGTTTACATAATTGAAACTAAAGGTCGTGAAGAAGAAGACGACAAACTAAAGTTTGAGCGTCTAAAAAAGTGGTGCGATGATGTTAATGACCGTCAAAGTAAAATGGTCTACAAAGCTCTATACATAAAGCAAGAAGAGTGGAATAGAGACAGACTAAAGAGCTTTGATGAGGTTGTCCGAGTATTTGGAGATAAATAATGAGTCAGTCTGTTTACTTATCTAAAACAGACTTTCTAAAGTACCAAGTATGCCCAAGTTATCTTTGGCTATGGAAGTATAAGCCTGAAGTCGTGCCTGCTGACGAAGAAGAATATATCAAGCGTCGCAAAGAGCAAGGTAACGAAGTTGAAAAGTATGCACGACAGCTATTTCCTAATGCCAAACTAGTAGAAACAAAAGGCAGTGAGGCAAGGCGTGATACTGAAAAATTAGTAGCCGACGGCAACACGACTATATTTCAAGCAACCGTTTTTACTGATAGTGGATTATTTGCTATGGCTGATGTTATTACCTATGACAGTGAAAAAAAATCATGGACACTATTTGAAGTTAAAGGTACTAACTCTGTAAAAAAAGAACATATCTACGACCTTGCGTTTCAGAAGTCTGCGTTTGAAGAAGCTGGGTATGTGATTGGTAAGACGGGCGTTATATTCCTCAACAAAGAGTACAAGCGTAAACCAAGCATCGTGGCTTCTGAGTTTTTGACACAAGAAGATACTTCCAACAAAGTCGATGAAATCTTGCCAACAATAAAAGACCAAATAAAGGACGCACTTGCTTCTATCACTGATACGCCCGAACCAACATCATGCAGTTGCCGTCTAAGGACAAGGTCTAATCATTGCCCTACATTCAAACTTCTTAACCCCGATATTCCTGAGTACTCTGTCTTCAACATCACAAATATGCGAGATAAAAAACTTGCTTCCTTGATTGATAACGAGATATTCAATGTGGCGGATGTGCCTGATGACATAAAGCTAAGCATTCCACAAAAGAACCAAGTAGAGGCTACGAAGACTGGTAATGTCAAAATAGATAATGCAAGCATTGAGCGTATCTTGAACGAGTTAGTATTTCCGCTATATTTCCTAGACTATGAAACTGTTTCAACAGCAGTACCACTATATGAGGGGTGCAAGCCGTATCAACAAATCCCTTTCCAGTATTCGCTTGATGTATTACGAGAGCGTGGCGGTGAGTTAGAACATTATGAATATCTATCAAGAGACGCTAAGAAATTGCCTGCAAAAGAGCTACTGGCTGGTCTTAGAGAGCTAATGGACGATGACGGTAGCGTAATAGTTTGGCACAAGACATTTGAAATGGGACGCAATCGTGAAATGGGCGAAACTTACCCCGAATATGCCAATTTCATGGCAAGCGTGAATGATAGGATTTTTGACCTGAAAGATATATTCAGTAAGCAGCACTTCATACATCCTGATTTTAGAGGCAGTAACTCCATTAAAGATGTGTTGCCAGTACTAGTACCTGAACTGTCGTACAAAGAGCTTGGTATTCAAAATGGCATGATTGCCCCAATTCGCTGGTATGACGCTGTTACCGGTGCTGTGAGTGCCGAAGAAGCACAAGTTATCTTCGATGACCTCATAAAGTACTGCGGACTAGACACATTAGCTATGGTCAAAATATATGAGTATCTAGTAAGGCTATGAATATAACCGACAAAGATATTACTGAGTTCCAGACTTTATACAAAGCACGATTTGGCAAAGATATTGATAGGACCGAGGCGAGAGATAAATTATCAAAGCTGGTCCGACAAATGGAAATCGTGTATCAACCGATAACTAAAAAACAAGTTAAAGATTTGAAAGAGAAAGACGCAAAAAAACAGTCCTAAAACGATTAAGCTTATCGCTTATGCTACAATATGGGTAATGCGTTTATCGCAGGGGGACGACTCGTAAGAGCGTCGCAGAAGGACCCGCAAGGGTCTCTTTTGTTTTATAGGAACTTTTTACCGTTGCCCTTTGGTCCAGTTGCACCAGTGTAATATTTCGGTTGAATAGCCTCTATAACTGTCTTTGTAAAGTTATTATCTAGAGTTTCTATTCTCTCATTTGAGTGCAGAATATCAATCTTTGAATTAAGTGCGATTAAGTCTGCGAACTCAAGTCCATGAATGAGATGATATTTTGTTTTCATCTTAATTTCTTTTGAGGTTAATCGTGCCTGTACATCCGTTGCGTTAGCGAAGTTCGTACCATTTGCATAAAAGTCCGAATACACTTCCTCTATTTTTCTATCTTCCTTTTTTCCACGAGCCTCTGCCATGACATCGCCTTTTGCATTGGCATACTTAAGAAACTTGCAATATCTTTCCAGCATACAAGTCAGGCTGTAATGATAGGGATGTTCGGGCGTTACATATTTATCTTGATGACCGTTCTTATCAATAACAACAGTAATTATTTGATAGTCTACATCTTTAAGTAGCGACAATAACTGCCCATCAAATTGTTTTCTTATATCTGCTTCTTGTAGCTTTGCAAACCCATTCTTAGAAGCCATTATATCTGTAAGATGAAGAGGTGGCCTAAGGTCATGGTCAGTGTAAAAATGTGAACGGAGTTGCTCAACTCTCTTTATCACTTCATTATCGTAAACATCTTTATTTATGATAATGCCAGTCAAGCCAAGATATCGTTCGGTTATGGCTTCATTCCTTTGGTAGCGGTGATGTCCCGACTCATCAATATATAATCTGTAAACTGACATACATCTATAATAACTGAAGTGCGTGTAGTTCTTTGTCAGAATAGTTCTCAAACTGGTCATCTGCACTAACGGTTGTCAGTGTCTTTACGCTAAACTCGTCCTTACGCTTACGCTCTAAGTACCACATACTAGTCTTCACATCGCCTCTACGAATAGCATTGCAGACAGTGTGCCTTGCTTGAATAATCATGAATAGCTTTGCACGCTCCATTTTGTCCATAAAATGAACATCATCTTCAAGTCTCTTATAATATGCAGAGCGAGAAACACCAGATATAGAACACGCTTCTTCTACCGTACAACCAATAGCAAATGCCTGTTCTAATTTACGGACAGTGTCATGGTCAAAGACTGTAGGTCTTCCTCTTGTTTTTGTAGCAACTTTCATATTCCTATTATAGCCCTTTTGTATCTGTTGATGTATAATAATTAGTAATAGAGTTCAAGCTGTAACCAAGTCAGGTGATAGACTAAACTCTTGTACCAATTCACGCAACGCATAATCGTCAACTAACTCAATAGATTTAGTTAGAAGTATGTCAACTGCGTAGCACCAAAAAAATATAAGGGTGATTAGCTCAGTTGGCTAGAGCGCTTCGTTTACACCGAAGATGTCGGGGGTTCGAGTCCCTCATCACCCACCATAATAACAGTCCTGCTTGTGCAGGGCTTTTATTATGTTTGAGTGGGCTCGAACACAGGGTTCGGTGTACGAGGAGCGCAGATGTAAATATCAAGCTTACTTGAATATTTACCGAGCACCGCAGGAAGAAGTCCGCCAGTGGCGGACGCTATACCTCATCACCCACCAATAAAAATACCCCCGCCAGGGGGGTTTTTATTGGCAGATGTGTCTCGAACCCAGGATTCGGTCAAAATATTTTACTCGCTTATGCTTATTGATGTATAATTATAGAATGTATTATTATTAATTATATGTCGTTAAATAGAAAGATGGTCGAATGCCAAAATCTAAAAGCTCAAAACCTAAAATGAAAAAAACCTACAAAAAAAGTCGAAAAAATCTTAGCCTAAAGAGCCCTATTGTATTGGTATTCTTGACGGTCGTAGTTGCACTAGGCATTTTAATTGTATATACCAGCCTCGCTGCGGCTATCGTGGGGCGAGTCGAAGGCGAATCACTAACGGGTTCTGGCGTAGTCACGGGAGATGTCTTGGCCAGTGGCGGTAATACCCTAAAACTAACCTCTAACACTTCGGCTACAGGCACCATAACTACTACCGCAAATGCAACTACAGTTGTCATTAGAGCAAAAGGAACTCAATGCAAGGGCGCGCCACAGGCCAATGTGACTATCGACGGCAAAACGGCTTTACTCGCTAGCGTTTCTGGTACAACGCTCGGAAATTATACCGCCAACTATGCTGTCGCCAAAGGTAGCCACAGCATTAAGGTTACCCTAACTAATCCCTATAGCTACAACAGGCGGGGCTCAAAATACGACTGTACTCGAGCGCTTTATATCGATAATATACAGCTACAGGACACCACGCCTATTGCAACTACTGCCGACACCACTGCACCAAGTATTGCGATATCATCACCGTCGAGTACTAGCACTGCTTCAGGTATAGTGGCTGTCAAGGCCAATGCTACAGACAATACTGCAGTATCTAAGGTCGATTTTTATCTTGATGGCGCCATGCAGTCCAGCGTAACCGCATCCCCGTACAACTGGGCTTGGAATACAAATACCACGAGCAGCACCTCCCACACCTTGACTGCTAAGGCCTACGACCTAGCGGGTAATTCCCAGACTAGTTCTGGTGTTGTAGTTGGTGTTAATAATAGCACCGCTTCTGGAAGCACTTGGGGCGATCATATGGGAGTAAATATTTGGCCAACGAAATCAAACATCGACAGGGTTAAGGCTACTGGCATGAAGTGGGTCAGGATATCTTGGGAGCTCGGCTGGGGCCCAACAGCAAGCGGAGAGGATGTTGCTGCCAATGTCGCATATGCGCACTCGAAAGGCATAAAAGTACTTCAGTCTTGCCAAAAAACGCCGCATAGCTATAGCTCGGCAGATGTTACGTCTTTTGCTAACTACTGCGCTAGCTGGGTAGATAAAGGTGCCGATGCCATAGAAATCGGAAATGAGTGGAACCACGCTCCTTTCTGGGGCTCGTGGCCAAATGGCAACTACGCTCTGCAAGCACAGATTTCTGATGCCACCAGTACGGCTATTAGGGCAAAATCTGCAACAATGCCAATCATGAACTCTGGCTGGTCGCCCGAGAACCAAGACCTTCACCCCTACGATATACCCCAGCAAGCCATGGCAAGGTTGCTCGATGCATCTGGCACATTTAAGACCGATGGCAATATCATAGCGACGCACCCATACGCTTATAACTGTAATAGCCCTCTTTCTTGCTCCTACCCTACCCGTAAAGATTATAATGCCTTTTTGGCGACGGCCGACGTTTATCAGGCCGCCAAAACCAGAGGCTACGACCGATCCGTATGGATGACAGAAATAGGTGGGCCCTCGGGCGGCATAAACCCAGCAACTGGTGTGTGCTTCAAAAATCTATACACTGGAGCATGTTTTACGACAGACACCCAAAGGCAGCTGTTTGCGGACTACATCGCAGGGGCTAAAACTCTTAGAATCGGCGGAACGCCAGTCGAGCTTCTTTTTTGGTCGTCTCTAGTAGATGGTGCTAGCGCCACAAATGCACTTGAGAAAACAGCTGGACTTTACTATAGCAACTGGACTATTAAGCCTGCTGGACAGGTCGTTGTTGATCAGGCTACTCAACCCTGGTAAATAAAAACCGACTTGATACAAAAGTACCAGGTCGGTTAAATAAATTTTGAGCCTAAGCTCCCTTAATGCTGATTAGCGTTTGCTTGATGCAGTTAGCTAGCTCCACTACGCTGCGCTCGATGGTACCTAGTGAGGACCTTTTTTCTAGCTCATGAGCAACTACTAAATTGGGTTTGACGTCCTCGGCTTTTAATTGCTTACGGACCCGGGCCAGTGTGTCTTTGAGACTACTGGCAGCACCCATCAAAACCCTATTTTCGTTCTGCGCTTGAGATAGTTCTTTTTTTAGATCAGCTACGACCTGATTACTCGATACCTTTAGGTCATCTATCTCGGTCTGGATTGATGCTAGGGTTTCATTAAAAGCACTGAGGAGCGGGCTATCGCCATCTGTAATGAGTTTGTATGCTACTTCGCAAATCATATACTCGGCTATGATATCGAATTTTTCCTGGCCTAGAATCTCTAGCATCTGGGCTAGTATATCTTGGGCGGCTTCTTTCTGAGCTTCAATAGCAATATCAATTAAGATCATATCTTTTAGCGGCCACAAGCCATTTGTGTTCTGAGCGGTACTCTTTATCAACATTCCCCCCGGGATTATTATGTGGATGTAGTGTATCAATTTATACCATAGCGAGTATATACTGTCAATCGTGCTAAATTTTGTTACAATACTATTCATGGCAAAAATAATTGATGGCAACAAAATAGCCCAAACCATTCTGGACGAAATCAAGCTAGAAGTAGATGGCTTGAAACTTACCGGAAAAGTCCCTAAGCTCGTAATTGTTAGCTACAACCCTAGCCTAGCTTCAAAGACCTACATAGGCCTGAAACTTGCTAGGGCCAAGGAGCTCGGTATAGCATGCGAAGCTCTAGATTTGACTGGCCAAAGCTTAGATGTCTGCATGTCGGCTATGGCTGCCCTGTCAGGCAAGCAGGATGTTGATGGTATTATCGTTCAGCTCCCCACTCGTGGCCTAGAGGGTTATCAAGAGCTACTCAATGCCATACCCGCTAGCAAGGATGTCGATGGGCTCAGTGATGAGTCGCTAGAGTTGCTTCGTGCAAACTCAGCCAAACTCATCCCTGCTACGCCACGGGCCATTTTAGAACTCATGGCGCGCTCCCAGAAAGATTTGCAAGGCAAAAGTATTGTTATTATTGGCCGGGGCAAATTGGTCGGCCTACCGCTATCGATAATTATGAAAAATAAAAATCTTGATGTTGTCGGAATCGATATAAATACAACCAACGCCAGTCAGGTAATAAAATCTGCCGATGTTGTGATTGTTGCAGCCGGACAGGCAGACTTAGTAACCGGCACAATGATAAAAGCTGGGTCAATAGTGCTAGATGCCGGAACTTCTGAACAAAATGGGCAATTAAGTGGTGATGTAGAGTATGCTAGCGTTGAACCCGTCGCTTCGATGGTATCTAAGGTACCCGGCGGTATTGGCCCTGTTACGGTGGCCTGCTTACTTCAAAATGTGGTTGAGGCATCAAAAAACTCACAATAAATAATTACTGTGAGTTTTTTATTCTTATTTGGTGCCGCGAAGAAGACTCGAACTTCCACGCCTGATATATTAGGCACTAGCCCCTCAAGCTAGCGTGTCTACCAATTCCACCACCGCGGCATAAACAAATTAAGTTCTCATTAGCTCCCCACTTTAGATGGAGGGGCTAGCAACAACCTGAGTATTATATAATAAATACCTAGTCTTGATAAGCCTCTAATGAAAAGACGATAGCCCCGGAAGATGTTCTAGGAGGTTCTTCATCGAGTACTCTTTGCGCAAGTGCACCATGCCATACTCCTTGGTTGAGCCTAGTTTGCTTCTGGGATTAAGCAGGTTGTTTGGGTCGAACAGCTTTTTGACTTGTTTGAAGAGCCCATATGTTTCTGGGCCATACATTTGGCGCAAGTAAGATCCTCTCATAATGCCGTCGTTGTGCTCGCCAGATATACTCCCGCCTAAGCTCAAGACCATCTTATAAAATTCATCACTAAGGGCGTAGACCTTATGCCGATCCCGGATATTGCCGAGGTCCATAAATGGCTGAATATGCAAATGCCCGTTGCCTGCGTGCCCCCAAATTGCATCCTTAACCTTATACTTGTCTAAAATAACGTAGGCTTTCTCTACGAAATCTTCGAACCTATCTAGTGGCACAACTCCGTCTTCGATAATCGGTAGGGCTTTTTTGGGGCCTTGTTGGGTCCATATCAGAGCTGCCGCTTGGCGGCGAATCTTCCACAGCTGATCTTGCTCGAGCTTATTTGAACTAATTTTTTGCTGGTAGGCGTATTTTTGTAAAATTGTGTTAGCTCGTTCGGCACTTTTGGCCTGCACTTTTGGCTTGATATCATCAAACTCAACTAGCAAAACAAACTTTGGCATTTGCTCGGGTAAGAGGTTTTTGATCATCTCGGGGTGCTTTTCTAAAACAAACTTCAGCACATTGTCATCGACTAGCTCCTGAGCACTCGGTGCCAACGGGGATATTTCAAAAACTGCCTGCTGCAGCTTTTTGATGCTATCAAAATATCCTACCAAAAGAGTGGTTTTAGAATTGTAGGCCACATGAATAAGCTTTGCCTCGGTAATAATCCCCAGGGTGCTTTGAGACCCGACAAAGAGCTGCGAGAGGTCAAAGCTACCATCTTTACGCTTGATATCCCACAAATCATAGCCGGCTGAGTTTTTAGATGTCTTGGGTCTGCTCGCTTCAATAAGCTGCTTGTTGTTTTCAAGCAAATCATCGAGCTCGCGATAAATTTGCCCTTCTAGGTCTTGGAGCTTTTTTTTCTGTTTAAGCTCTTTTTTGTTGATACGACCAGTCTCGATGACATCGCCGTTATACAAAACTACCCTTAGCGAATCGACGTATTTGCGAGTTGCTCCATACTTGAGGGTTTTTTCGCCAGACGAATTATTAGCGATGGCCCCGCCGATACTACAAAAATCCATACTGGCAGGGTAGGGCGGCAAAAAACGGCCGTGACTATTGAGTACATCTTCGAGGTTAGAGTAGATCATACCGGGCTGCACCGTAACGGTTTGGGTGTCGATTGCAAGCAGCTTCCGCATATGAGCCGGAAAGACAATGCTGATTCCCTCTGATAGCGAGCCACCTCCTTGGTCGGTTCCCTTGCCCCGGGCCGTAACTGTCAGGGCTCGATTGCTATCGAGCAAATTATAATTAAACCTTAAGGTCTCAATTACGTCTTTTTCATTGCGCGGATAAACCACCACCCTCGGTGTAACCTTAAAAATACCGCCATCTGTCGAGAAGTAGTCTCTGGTTTGGGTATCGATTGCGACCTCGCCATCGAGTTTTTCTTTTAAATCTTTAAGTATATTGCCCATACCTAATAGCATAGCAACTTTGGGCGATATTAAAAACCCATTTGACTTATTTTATTAGTCAATTAGAATAATACATAAGTGTAATGAAGCGACCAATAAAAAAATCAGCCAATAGTAGTGCGTCATTCGGGGCCAGTATGAAAAAAAAGCCTGTCATTATTTCTTTTTTGAGTTTTTTTATTATAGCTGGTCTGTACTTAGTTTATAGCTCATTTGCCGCCAGCGGGATACCGGTTTTCGGAACCGATCCAGACTTTTGGCGCGACAAAATAGGCTACTGTGAGTCTGGTGGACGATATGATAGGATTGGCCCTAGCGGACATACTGGCAAGTACCAGTACGATTCTGGCACTTGGCGTGGCGCAGTCGGGGCCGAGCTAGCTGCCCAGTACCCTCAGGCCTATCTAGCACCAGGCGACATTCAGGAAATGGCATTTAATAATACCTTTGCGAGGCGTGGAACCCAACCCTGGAATGCTAGCTATTATTGTTGGATCAAAGGTACCACCTTTGCCCAGGCTAATACTGAACAAGCTGTTGCAGGTATCCCGTCGGCACCGATACTTCCGGCCAACCCTTTCGGATTGCCATCAGAATCTTACAACGTAATAATCAGCGGAAAAGTTACGCTTAATGACCTTCCGCTTGCAAATGTTAAGATCGATACTTGTATTAGTGGCAAGACAGCCACCACCAACGCCGAGGGTCGGTACAATATTACAATTCCGCTAGATGCAACATTTTGCTTAAGGCCTATAGAAGGTGTGCCTGCAGGTGCCATACTAACCCGAACCAACAATAATATCGAAACCAACGACAAGCTCACCTACGAAAGCCAAAGGGCTGGTGTTAATGCCTATCACAGCATCTGGTACCTCTTTAGGGCTGAGTTTAACTGGGATAGACAAAACGATACTGGTTACAACTTTTACTACACCAAGTAGAGTTTGTTATCTAGGTTTTATGTACCAATCATAGATATTATAAAAACGGTTGCTAGGCTCGGCAATCTTATTGGCGTCAAAGCCAGCTATGAGCTCGCTCTGGGGGTAATTATAGTACGGGCTATAAAGCACCACTGCGGGTAAGTCCTTGGCCCACTGCTCTACAAAGGCCGAGTAGCGACTAGCTTTATAGACAGGGTCTTTTGCTAGTCGTCCAGCCTCCAGGAATTTATCGACATCAGAATTTTTATAAAGCGAGACGTTCAGGCCTGGGTCGCTAATTTGGCTGGAATGCCAAAAGCTGTATACATCCGAATCGACACCCAAGTTTTGCCCGTAAAGCAAAACGTCGTAGTTTCGGCTACGAATATAATTTTGCTGGAGCTCTACTGATCCAGCAGCAATCACCTCAACATTAAGCCCCAGCTTGCGCCAGCTTTCTGCAAGATAATTAGCGACATTTTTGTAAACCTGATTGTCGAGGGTGACGATCCGTATGCTTTGCTTTGTCGTTACTGGTGCAGAGAATAGCTCTTTTGCCTTAGCATAATCAAAATCATACTTTGCAGCCAGCGGGTTGAAGCCAGCAAAGCCTGCTGGAATTGGGTAATACGACTGGACACCCTCACCCTTAAGTATGTCTTTGACGATGGCATCTCTGTCGACCGAATAAGCCAAGGCCTGCCTGAGGGCGAGATTGCTAAGCACTGGGGAGCTGAGGTTAAAGAAAGCCCCAACATATGCGGGGAGGCCGATACGGTGGTTTATAATACCTTCGATCTTTTCTACTGTAGATACGTCGCTAGGCGAAACTTGGGATATAGCATCAACCTGCCGGCGTATCAAAGCGTCAACCATTTGGTTTTGCTCCTGAAACAGCTCAATTCTTATTTTTGGTATATATGGCTCATGAATATAATATTTTTCATTTGCTACAAGGTCAATAACGGTACTGTCTACTTCTAGCAAGTTGAGCTTATACGGGCCGCTGCCAACCGGTTTTTGATTAAACTCAGAGGACCTCATGTTTGACGGGGTAACTATTTCAAGCTTGTGCTTCGGTACTATGCCAAGCGTCGTATTAGACAAAAAATTGCCATATGAAGAAGGCAAATTAAACCTAATGGTTCTGTCGTCGACTATAGTATATTCAACACCGCTCCAGTTCGGTGCAAAAGTGCTTCTGGTATCGGGGTTCTTTACTCGGTCGATGGTAAAGGCTATATCTTGAGTTGTCAGTTTTACCCCATCTTGCCAGACTAAGTTCGGTCGAAGAAAAAATGTATAAACCTTTCGGTCGCTACTAATATCCCAACGTTCAGCTAGATCTGGCATAATTTCGCGCCGGCCATTGATCTTGGTTAATCCACTAAAAACTAAACTTGAAACGTCGGCGCTAGCTGAGCTTTCGGGAAATAGCGGATTAATGCTTTTAGCCTGGCCCAGTATTGCCTCTCGGTACAACCCTCCCCTAACTGGCTTCTCTATCTGGCTAGAAAGCCCCGAGCCTTGTAGTTGCCATATTGTTCCCCATAAAGAAACCATCACAATAAAGATCCATGCCAAAAAAGTCCAGCGAACTTTGCCAAGCTTCTGCCAGGACCCAAAGATATGCCTATTCAGATAGTTAATAGTCCAGGCCCGCCAGAGTTTTGACTTTCTACTTAGACCTCTAAATTTTCTATGAAAAGTAAATCCAGTATAAGAACTCATTTTATTTTATTTGATTATTAGAAGCCCTAGTATACAAGCTACAAATGCTACGCCAAGAGCGATAGTGCCATAGAACATAAACTTTTCTGCTCCTCTTTTTGTGCGGTAAAAATTGGTTTCACCACCAAAAGCAGTTCCTAGCCCTGACCCCTGATTTTGCATCAGTACAGATATAGTGATAAGTACCGAGATTACTATTAGAGCTATTTGTAAAAATGTTTTCATATTTTGTCTCTATCAATTATAAAGCTCAGTGCGTAGTTAGCAAGCCAAACCACAATAACCGCCACTACCGCCGACACAGCCGATGTAACATGAAATGGCTTGTATATAGCACTTGTAATATAGAGCAGCAGGGCGTTAATCACCAAGCTGAAAAAACCAAAAGTTATTACTATAAACGGTAGGCTCAATATCACCAGTATCGGCCTTAGGACGGCGTTAACAATACCAAATATCAGGCTGGCGATCACCACCACCCACATGCTATCGGCATTGACGCCGCTAAGCAGTGTTGAAGCCATCAGCAAGCCAATAAAGTTTGCGAGCCATGTAAATAAAAATCTTTTAATCACGGCCTATATTTTAGCATATTAACAGATAAGATGGTAGTCATCTAGCCAGCTGCGAAATTATTGATTGGGCCCTAGAATCGCCTACGACTTTGGCGATATCAGCTCGGGATGCCTGTTTTATGCCAGCAACACTGCCGAAGGCCCTTATGAGTTTTTTTCGGGTGGCTGGTCCGACTCCGTCTATATCATCCAATATTGAGCGCTTGGTGCGAGTATTTCTGACGTGGGTGTGGTAACTAATCGCAAAACGGTGTGCTTCGTCACGAACGCGCTGAAGTAAATGCAGCAGAGCCGAATTAGCTTCAAAATTATACATGTAGTAGCCCCCTTCTTTACGTAGACTAGTACTGGAGCTAATATCATTGCTGTCAATTACCAACGTCTCGAAGCGTTTTGCCAGCCCTACGGTCAAAACTTTTACATCCATGCTATCGAGGGTTTTTTTGGAGCTAGAGAGCTGCCCCTTTCCCCCATCTACGATAATCAAGTCGGGCTTAGGCCAAGCTTTATTGCGCTCTGAAAAACGTCGAGTCAGGGTTTCTTGCATCATTGCAAAATCGTTTGGACCGCGCGTTCGCATCTTGAAATGCCTGTACGCTTTAGTATCTGGCAAGCCATCGGAAAATACTACCATCGAACTGACACTATCGCCACCAGCAAAATTACTAATATCGTAGCATTCAATTCGACGAGGAGCTTTTTTTAGCCCTAGCAACTCTGCAAGCTCAAAAAGAGCCGAGTCCACACCTAGGGCTATTTTTTCATCTCCACCAAAAACGACTCTACTATTTAATGCTTTCAGGGCCAAAAATTGATTCCTGAGCTCTGCGGCTTCTTCATAGCTACGTTTTTTAGATAATTTGCCGATGTCTTTTTGTAGCTGATCGATAAGCTGGGTACTTTTGCCCTCTAGAACCAGCACCAGCTTTCTTATTTGTTTGCGGTAGTCGGACTTCGATATATCTGGCCTCGGGAGCACGCCAATTTGATATTCTAGCTTGGAGCTGTATTTGTGTTTGTCTTTAACAAAATATGGAAAAACCTTACGCAAATGCCTTAAAGCTTGGCGCACTCCGTAGCTTTGCACGAAAGGCCCGAAGTAGCGCGACTTGTCGTCGGCTGGGCGTCGGACCAAGCTTACTGTAGGAAAGTCTTCTTGCATTGTGATGCGAATAAAAATAAAATTCTTATCATCTTTTTCTCTGACGTTATATAGTGGCTTGTGTCGTTTTATAAACTCTGACTCCAAGAATAAAGCGTCTACTTCAGAGACGGTCTCTATCCAGGTAATGTCGGCGATATTCTCGACTAGAATTGGGGTTTTTTGGTCTTTGTGGTTTTTAGCAAAATACGAGCTGACTCGCCTTTTCAATATCGATGCTTTTCCAATATAAATAATTTGTCCTTTTTTATCCTTAAAAAAGTAGACACCGGGAGTAGTTGGTAGGCTTTGGAGCTGCTGTTTGATTGATTTCATTATTTATCATTATACCTTATGTTTGGTTATGCCCACTCCTAGCTATTGCTTTTTATGTAAAAAGTTGTATATTAAGGCTATCCGTACCTCAAAAAACATAGGAGCAAAATGGAATTCATGGATCTGCTAGGCGAACTCACCAGCTACCAAGCTATCAATCTCGCAGAAATCCTACAAGAATTTATTGCAATCGAAAAGCTACTAGACCAACACAGCGATAAGCCAGACCGAGAAAAGTTTCTTAGGCAAGCCCGCATATGCTCGGCTAGCCTCAAGAGTCCCCCATGGAATATAAGCATCACAACTCTCAGTGAGATTTGTGACAACACCACGCAGTGGGCTCAAGATATTGATAAGTGGAGCGAGCGCAGCAAGTTATAATTTTTTAACCTTTATTTTTAAGGGCTCCGGGATTCCCGGAGCCTAAACTAACCTAGCCAGTAAAGCCAGCTATTTGCTCTTATGTTTATTTGAAAGTACCATTGGTAGTATGTGGATCGTATATTCTCTATTGTGCGCACTTAGCGATAGTATCGCAAGTCTTATGAATAAGAAGCTTATTTCTAAAAAGCAAGATCCGATGTCGGTATCGTTGTTCATACATGCTTTTGGTGCTTTGGCTTTTTTTATACTCGCATTACTCACTGCCCAGAAACTATTTCCAATCAGCAGTGAGCTGCTGTTGCTGTTGATAATTACAGCGGCGGCTACGGCGGCGGCAGGAGTAATACTGCTGATGGCGTTTCGCAAAGGAGACCTCTCGCTGATTGCCCCAATCCAGACCATTACTCCTCTGCTGATACTAATAATTGCTATATTTTTCCTCAAAGAGACTCCTAGCCCTCTTGGCCTTATTGGTATTGTACTCATAGTGCTGGGTGGTATTTTGCTAGACAAGAACCCAAACGAAACACTCGGCTCAATAGCAAAGAGAATCGTCAGCTACAAACCTGCACTACTGGGAGTTCTGGCTGCGGCGCTGTATGCCCTAGTTTCAGTTTTCGATAAAGGCGGCTTGAAGATTACTGCATTGGGAGTCTGGATATTTTACGTTTATTTTTTTATATTTATTTTTTTACTACCGATAGTGCTTATTAAAAGACGCCGAGAGTTGATGAAATTAAAAGACAACAAGCTGCTGCTACTGGCTTCGGCCTTTTTTAGTGTATCGGCCATTTACCTTCAACTCCTAGCCCTTCAAACCGCGCTGGTGACCTATGTATTATCAATCAAAAGACTAAGCTCGGTGCTTGCGGTAATTCTGGCCTATTTTGTACTAAAAGAAAATCGAGCGCTCTTTAGGCTCAAGGGTGCTGCCATAATGGTGCTCGGAGCTATCTTGATTGGTCTGAGCTAGCACTAGTCCACTTCGCCTCATAAGCCTTGATATCAAACTTATTCTTTAAGCCGTTATAATTCATGTAGCGAATTTTTCCAAACACTGGCCTACTAAACCATGCTCTGTCGTGTAAGCCGGCAACCGACCATAGCACACCCACATAGCCGTTGGGGTCGCCGCCGTCGATTGAGTAGTGGTCGTTGAGATAATTGGCATGCTCTACTGCTTGATGAGGGCTTTCACTCCACTCGAGTATTTTTTTTGCCCAGTACATACGCATGTAGCCGTGCATTTTGCCGGTTTTGGAGAGTTGCGATTGGGCGGCATTCCAGGCTCCATCGTGAGTATTCAAATTTTCAAGCTCTTTTAGGCTATACAGGTATTCGCGTTCGTCGTGTTCGTGCTCAGCTAGGGTTTTCTTGGCCCAGTCTTTAGCACCTGCGAGTTTTTTATAGTTCGAATTGTAATAGCAATAATTGTCGGCCAGTTCTTTGCGAACTATTAGCTCTTCAAGTAGAGCATCAATACTATCGCCAATGGTTGGCTGGCCTTCATATTTAGCTAACCGCGGCTCTTTAATTAGTAGCGGGGTGTGGTGACGGGTAAGCTCAAGCGCTACTCGCAGGGATGATATTTGACCATAGTGTAGGTAAGGGCTAAGCCCGCTTAAGCCATCGATGTTAGGATTATTACGATCTCCGGCATAGCCGGCTAAACGGGTTTTAATAAATTCTTTAAGATGAGCCAAAGCCGCTTCCGACCCAGCTTCAAAATTGACAGTCGTGCCGTTGGTATCTATTTTTTGCACAATCTCATCGGCGCGGTCCCAATCAGGTTTCAGGCTCGGCTTCATTGCGATACTGTGCTTAAGAAGTTTTGGTGGCTCCTCAAGCCAATTTATAAGCTGTAAATGCACTTTCCTACGGAAGGTGTGGGCAGCAAATTCTTCATGCTCAGAGGCTGTCCAGATTGGGATAATATTATGAGTGTCAACCTCCTCTACACTACAATCAGCATTATCTGCGATATAATTCTTGGTGTTTATAGGACCTTTTAGCGGACTAAAGTCAAAAACTATGGCGGCTGGTTGCAATTTATTCAACTGCTCCAGAAGTCCTGCGGCATGATCTTCAAAAAATAAAGTAAACTCAATATCATGCGCTCTGAGATCTGGCTCAACTAGCCTAAGGCCGGCTATCATAAATTGATAATGTTCTCTGGCTCTGTCGCCTGATTTTGATAAAAGGTTAAAAGCAACAACCAGAGGGAGTTTGTTCTCAAGCGCAATCTGCTGAGCGCGTAGTAAAGCATGGTTATCGTGAACTCTTTGATCGCGGCTCATTACATAAATCACACACTTGCCGGCTTTTAAAGGCAAGCTATTGAGGTTTTTAGTGCGTTTGTCCATAATATTTATTATACAGCTATTAAGCCATAAGGTGGTTTATTTTTTGAGTGTCTTTTTGAGATAGCTGCCCGTATAGGAGCCAGCAATTTTTGCCACTTGCTCGGGAGTCCCTTGTGCAATTACGTTACCACCCTTGCTACCACCCTCTGGGCCCAAATCTATCACCCAGTCGGCACACTTGATGACATCTAAATTGTGTTCAATAACTAAGACAGAATTACCCATAGTTACTAAGGCATTTAGGACTTCGAGAAGTTTTTTTACGTCTTCAAAGTGCAGGCCGGTGGTTGGTTCGTCCAATATGTAGAGCGTACGGCCAGTTGCCCGTCGGCTTAGCTCCGTCGATAGCTTAATACGCTGAGCCTCTCCGCCTGATAGAGTTGTGGCTGGCTGTCCGAGCTTAATATAGCCCAGCCCCACACTTTTGAGCGTTTCTAGTTTGCGGTTGATGGCTGGAATATTGGCAAAAAAGTCGCAAGCTTCTTCGATCGTCATAGCCAAAACATCGGCGATGTTTTTACCTTTATAGACTATTTCAAGTGCTTCGCGGTTATAGCGCTTTCCATTACAGACATCACAGGTAACATAAACATCTGGCAAAAAGTGCATTTCGATTTTGATTATTCCATCACCCTTACAATTTTCGCATCGCCCACCTTTGACATTAAAGCTAAAACGTCCAGCGCTGTAGCCTCTAATTTTGGCTTCAGAGACCATCGAAAATAGTTCCCTGATATCGTTAAATGCCCCGGTATAGGTCGCTGGGTTGCTGCGCGGGGTACGCCCAATTGGGCTCTGGTCGATATCTATTACTTTATCAAGATTATCAGTGCCTTCGATAGATTTGCATTTGCCGGCCGGCTCTTGACTACGATGATACTCTTGGCTTAATCGGCGCGCCAAAATATCATTAATAAGTGAGCTCTTGCCCGATCCAGATACGCCCGTAACGACAGTCATAATACCTAGCGGGATCTCAACCGATATATCATTCAGGTTGTGCTCAGTGGCTCCGACTATTTTGAGCGCCTTACCGTTTGGTTTACGGCGAAGTTTGGGTACTTCGATCGACTTTTTGCCAGATAGGTACTGCCCTGTCAATGACTCCTCGACCATAGCTACCTCGTCTGGTGTGCCAGCCGCCACAACTTGGCCGCCATGCTCACCAGCTGCAGGTCCGATGTCGATGACATAATCGGCCATTCTAATGGTATCTTCGTCGTGCTCCACAACTATCACTGTGTTTCCGAGATTTTTGAGTTTCAAAAGAGTGGCGATTAGTCGGTCGTTGTCTCGTTGGTGCAGACCAATCGATGGTTCGTCAAGTATATAAAGAACTCCCATCAGGCTTGAGCCGATTTGGGTCGCCAAACGAATACGCTGAGCCTCACCGCCGGCCAAAGTATTGGCACTTCTGTCTAGACTCAAATAGCTCAAACCGACATCATTTAAGAAGTTCAGGCGTGCCAAGATTTCTTGAATAATCTGATTAGAAATTATTTTTTGCTGTCCGACGAGTACGATTTTTTTATAATATGCCAGCGCATCTTCTACGGTCATTTCAGAAATATCGGCAATCGATTTGTCATTAATGGTGACTGCCAGTACCTCTGGCTTGAGTCTTTTACCATCACAGACCACACAAAGCTGACTGGTCATGTATTTTTCGATTTCTTTTTTAACAAAATCGCTATCAGACTCGTGATAACGACGTTCGAGATTCGGAATAATACCCTCGAACTTAGTGCGGTAGGTTCTGCCGCTTGGTCCCGGTACGCCGATTTCTTCGTCGCCAGTACCATACAGAACTATCTTCAGCTGGGCTTCAGAAAGCCTCTTAACGGGCATCTCGAGACTAAATTTGTGGGCTTTAGCCACAGCTTGAAGTAACTTGGTATACCAGTTTAGTCGCTGAGTAGTACGGCTCCAGGGTCGTATTGCGCCCTCTAATATACTAAGGCTCTGGTTGGGTATAATTAGCTCTTGGTCAATTACTAGTAGCGTTCCTAGCCCCATGCACTTAGGGCAAGCACCATGCGGAGAGTTAAAACTAAAAAGCCTAGGTTCGATTTCTGGCAATGCAAAATCGGAGTCGGCTGTAGTGTAGTGTTCGGAATAGAGCTTTTCTTCATTAGTATCATAATTAAGCACGCTAATGACACCATCACCAAGATGCAAGGCGGCCTCTACGGACTCAACTAGGCGCTGTGGGTTCTGCTTATCGATTGTCAAACGATCCGTAACAACCTCGATGGTGTGCTTTTTTTGTTTATTGAGGCTGGGTACTTCATCGATTGGGATGATATTGCCGTTTAGCCGCACCCTGGTGTAGCCAGCTTTTTGAATTTCATCGAGCAAATGAAGGTGCTCGCCTTTTTTATCTTTGACGATTGGTGCCAGCAAAACAACTTTAGTATCTTTAATATTTTCAAAAATCAAATCAACTATTTGCTGGGGAGTCTGTTTAGTCAGAACTTCGCCCGTCTTAGGGTTGTGCGGTACGCCGACTCGGGCAAATAGTAGTCGCAAGTAATCGTATATCTCAGTTACGGTCGCAACCGTACTTCGGGGGTTTCGGCTAGATGACTTTTGGTCGATAGATATGGCCGGGCTCAAGCCATCGATTTGATCGACATCGGGCTTTTCCATGAGGCCTAAAAATTGCCTGGCGTAAGCGCTGAGGCTTTCGACATACCTGCGTTGACCTTCGGCATAGATAGTGTCAAACGCCAACGAGCTCTTACCGCTTCCGGAGAGTCCAGTAATTACCACGAGTTTATCGCGTGGTATTTCGACATCGATATTTTTGAGGTTGTGCTCGCGGGCACCCTTAACAATAATTTTATCGTGCATTGACTAACTCCTTTGGCTTAGTGATAATTAAGTCGCAAAATCAGCTATCAATTGTACTCTTGATGTCAATATAATTCAAGGGTTAGCTGGGCTAGCTTATAACTCTGTTTTCACCGTTATTGAGGTTTTGGCGTCGTTTTTCACTGTTTTCACTTTTGTCTTGCATACTCGCGACTCTGGATATTTCATTTTGACCCAATTCGCCCTCGAGCCAACCGCCACGGCTCACTACATCGGCCCTGATTGATGCCTTGCCAGCTAAGATATCAGCAGCTAGCCTGTGCCTACCACCTCCAATAGTCCAGTAAAACTTATCGTCTTGGTCTCGACTTAGTGTAAGGTATACGCGGTCTTTCCTCTCGGCCTCCTCGCGGTTGGCTTCGCTTGAGAGCCAGTCGATTCTGTCTTTACTTGAGGCGCCATCTTTAGATTGGCTACTCATCTGGGCTAGCAGATCTACAATTTGCTTGCTTTGCAATAACTCGGCAATTGGAACATCACAGCTACCAAATATTACAGCTCTTTTCTGCTCTGGGTCGTTATAATCCAATGCTTTCTCATGCTGCGCCGGCAGCTTGGCTGCGAGCTCCTTCATATCTTGGCTAAATTCTTCGACGGGCAGGGCCTGCTCGCCTTTAGCTATCGCCTTTAGTTCGTTGTAGAGGGTGCTGGGGTGCTGGTCACTCGATTGTGGTGTAGGCTCGCCGTTCATTTGATTCTCTGGCTCTTAACAACATCAGCGATTTCTTCGATCTGGTCACGCAGCTCGGCGGCCTTCTCGAATTGCAGGTTAGCAGCTGCCAGCTCCATCTGCTCGGTCATTTGTTTTTCAAGAAAAGCGAGTTCGTCTTTTGGCACTTTATAAAAGTCGATGCTTTCGAGGTCGGCTTTTTCAGCTTCAGCTTCGGCTCGCATGCTCTCAGATATAGCCTTCTGAATCGTGGTCGGGGTAATATTGTGCTTTTCGTTGTAGCGTTGCTGTAATTCGCGGCGATTATTGGTGGTTTCGATTGCTCGCTGCATACTGCCAGTCATATTGTCGGCATATAGTATTACTTTGCCATCTTGATGTCGAGCTGCTCTACCGATAGTTTGTATTAGAGCCGTCTCGGATCGCAAAAAGCCTTCTTTATCGGCATCAATAATTGCCACCAAACTTACCTCTGGCAAATCTAGACCCTCGCGCAAGAGGTTAATACCGACCAGTACATCATAAACGCCAGCCCTGAGGTCTCTTAATATATCTACTCGCTCCATAGTATCGACATCCGAATGAAGGTACTGGACCTTTATCTTTAACTCGCTGAGGTAGTCGGTAAGATCTTCCGACATTCGCTTGGTCAGTGTCGTTACTAGTACACGTTGGTGTTTTGCTACACGGTCGCGGATTTCTGCAATTAAGTCATCGACCTGGTGCTCGCTAGGGCGGACCTCGAGTATCGGATCGAGCAACCCGGTCGGGCGAATAATCTGCTTTACTATCTGCTGCGATCTGCTGAGTTCGTATGTACTTGGTGTAGCCGAAACATAGACAACCTTATCGACGTGGCGCTCGAACTCGCTGAAGTTGAGTGGTCTATTATCCAGGGCGCTAGGAAGCCTAAATCCGTGCTCGATGAGGTTTTCTTTGCGTGCCCGGTCGCCGGCATACATTCCGCCGACTTGAGGTATCGACATATGGCTTTCGTCGATGAGCATCAAGAAGTCATCGGGAAAATAGTCCATTAGTGTGGCCGGCTGCTCGCCTGGCTCGCGGTTGGTGAGGTAGCGTGAGTAATTTTCGATACCCTTGACGTAGCCGGTCTGCTCCATAATCTCTATATCATACTTAATGCGGCTCTCGAGGCGTTGGGCTTCGATGAATTTGGCATTTTTCTTAAACCAAGCTACTCGCTCTTCAGCCTCGGCTCTGATTTCACTGATAGCTCTTTGTAGTTGATCTCTTGGGGTAACATAGTGCTTAGCTGGAAAAATACTAACATCGCTTAGTTTAGCGATAACTTCGCCGGTCAAATAATCGATTTGCTTGATGGAGGCAATTTCATCTCCAAAAAACTCAATTCTGTAAGCGCACTCCTCGCCAACGGGAAAGATGTCGAGGTTTTCACCGCGCACCCTGAAGCTGCCACGCTCAAAACTAATATCATTGCGCTGATATTGGATATCGTTTAGTTGCCTCAAAAGCTTGTCGCGCTTGCGAACCTCTCCGACACTGAGCTTGATTGTCATACCAGCATAATCTTCGATGCTACCAATGCCATATATGCAGCTAACCGATGCGACAATAATAACATCCTTGCGGCTAAGTAAGCTGGCGGTGGCGGCGTGGCGGAGGCGGTCGATCTCCTCATTGATTGCGCTATCTTTTTCGATATAAGTATCGCTACGAGCAATGTAGGCTTCAGGTTGGTAGTAGTCAAAATAGCTCACGAAGTAATGAACGGCATTATCTGGGAAGAATTCCTTAAATTCGCCATACAGCTGTGCTGCTAGAGTTTTGTTGTGGCTCAAAATCAAAGTTGGCTTACCATAATTTGCAATGACATTAGCCATTGTAAAAGTTTTTCCTGAGCCGGTTATACCCAGTAGAGTTTGGTCTTTTATATTTTTACTCAAACCCAGGCTGAGTTTTTTAATAGCCTCGGGCTGGTCTCCAGCCGGTGGAAACTTTGAATGTATCTTAAAAATGGTCACGCTACTATTGTAGCAACTTTAGCGACCAATAAGTACAGATTTGAGCACAGTAACAAAATTAGGTTTTTGGATAGCCAAAACCTTGATTTCTGCTTCTGAACTGTAATATTCGATTCGTATTTTTTTGGTTTGTGTTGTAAGCATTTCTTTTTGTTTTTAATTATTCTTAAATCTAATTGTGGATTATCATAAGCACTATGTCAATAGGCAATTTAGATGATTATTGTAAAAACTATTTAATACCAACTGTAGCGGCGAAACTCTTATAGACCAGGAATACGCCGACCAACACAAAAAGTGCGCAGACCATTATTACTGTCAGCTGGTTGGCTCTTGTGATTGGGCGGGCCTTGGATGATGAAACTCGGCTGGGCGTTTTTGTTCTAGACATTTTGCTTCCTCTAATTTGTTATGCTTTTATATAGTGTAGATTATACGCTGCACTGAGTTCTCGTCAAGCTGTATTGTCTTGGGTCAACTTCAGGCAAATATAGAATCTAGCTTGGCCTTATCAAAACCAACTACTATCTCGCCACCAGCATCAATCACTGGCACGCCCATTTGGCCTGACTTGTCTACCATTTCCTGCACTCTGTCGCGGTCTTCGGCAAGGTCTACTAGCTCATAGGCTATATCGTTATCAGCAAAATACTCTTTGACATTTTTACAAAAAACACATGTGGGGGTGGTATAAAGTATTACTTTTTTATCACTTTTAGAGCTCATAATTTTTCTCCTTTTACTTTAATAAGTTTAGCATCATTTATATTTTTGCCAAGTACTGTGAGGCCTGAATTGCGGCTTTGGCACCTTCACCAGCTGCTGTTATGATCTGCTTTTCGATAACAGTGGTAATGTCACCTGCTGCAAAGATGCCAGCTACTGAAGTCATATTGTATTCGTCTATGATTATTTCAGAGTGCTTGTTGAGCTTAACGAGTCCCTTCAAATAGTCTGTTGCTGGCAACGATCCGACTTCTATAAACACTCCCGATACAGGCAGGTCTTTCTGGAGTCCTCCGTCTCGGGATTTTATCCTTATCGAAGAAACAGTCTTTTCGCCCTCAATAGCTACGGCCTCGGTGTTGTTCATAACACGGACATGTGGCAGGTCCATAACCTTATCAATCATAACCTTATCGCCGTTGAGCTCCTTGGTAATATTAATGATATATATCTGCTTGACTAATTTGCAGAGATTAAGGACCGAGTCTAGGGCCGAGTTACCGCCGCCGATAATTGCCACGTCTTTGCCCTTAAAGAGTGGGCCGTCGCAATAAGCACAGTAAGCTACGCCGCGATTGAGAAACTCTTTTTCACCAGTTATTCCGAGCATGCGAGGTACCTTACCACCGGCAATAATAATTGCCTTGGCAGTTTCGGATTTGCCGTCACCCGTCGCTATCACAAAATTCTTGCCCTTCTTTTTAATATCCTTAATGCCAGATATGCTGATTCTGAGCTCAAGGTCTTCCTTGAACTCATCTAAATGATCTTCAAATTTTTTAACTAAATCAGGGCCAGTGATCATACTGAAGCCTAGGTAGTTCTCGATATCACTACTCCAGCTGGCCTGACCCCCAATGTCCTTACTGATAATTAGTGTCTTAAGTTTTTTACGAGCGGCATAAACTCCAGCTGTCATTCCGGCTGGGCCTGCTCCTACAATTATAATGTCGTAGAGGGTGCTCATACCAAAGCCATTTCCTTGGGCTGGTAGTCGTGTGGGGCTCTAGCTAGAAGGTTGAGTAGTTTCTGCTTTGGAAGTAGGCCGGCCTGTGCACCGAGTTGCTGGACGACACTCATGGGGTTTATGGGTGCCCAGCGAAGAGCAGTCTGGATATTTTCGCCACTGGCGATGGCTGCAACAAAAGTAGATGTATAGGCGTCGCCACAGCCGGTTCGGTCGAAGGGCTTTTTGGGGTCTGGGTAATTGCGCATACTATAGATTTTAGTACCATCGCTAGCGTAGCTACCCTTAGGACCATCAGTAACAACAACTACCTTGGGGCCAAGGCCATGAAGCAGCCTAATCAGCTTTGCAACATCGGTGCTATCACTGCCAGTGACAGTTTGGGCTTCTTCTAGATTTACAGCAAATATTTCGGTTTTTTGATATATTCTACGAAGTTTATTGACTCCCTCGCGAATTTGAAAAGTGCCGGGCTGAAAGGCTAGTTTTACGTCTGGGTTTTGCTCTAGGTAGCTAGCGATATGTTCATGGATGTGTTTGGCTTTCTCTCCAATCGAGCTTAGATATATCCAACTCGGTTTTTTGCTTGAGCTAATTTGAGGCCAGCGATATGGGTATGCCTCGTGTTTAATCAAAATCGTACGATCGGCGCCATAGGACAAGACATAATGATAGTTGCTACTCATGCCCCTATTGATAAAAACAAATTCGGTCGACACCTTGCGTGCCTGCAGACTCAAAAGTATTTCCTCGCCAACCTTATCATCGCCGATGTTGGCGTACAGACTAGAGTTAAGACCTAGAGTCGCAAAGCAAACAGCTGCATTAGGGCTATTGCCAACTCCATTTATTATAGTTGCTTTTTCGAAGGGCACCTTTGTACCAAATGTCATGCAGAGTAGTGGATGGTGCGAGCCAGGGTGCTCTACACTTGCTTCATGTGGTAATAGTTTTATAAATGCGTCCGTAACAACATCTCCGATGCTTAATATATCTACTTTATGATCCACCTTATAAACCTCCTGTTTGAACATTCATAGTTCTTAATGCTGGTTTTTTTAATATTCCTGCTCTTGCGCCAAATACTTCTAGTACTGAGCAAGTGTTGGCACTTGCAAATGTAAGGGCTTCAGGGACTGATTTTTGCTGAAAGACAGAAGCCGTATAGCTTGCCGAAAATACATCCTCAGAGCCCGTAAAATCTAGTGTATTGATATTCTTATACTGACCGCAGCTATAGAGGGTGCTATCTTCATAAGCATAAGCTTCTTTATTTATATCATACAACAAAACCGATTTTGCTCCAAGAGCGACCAGCTGTCTAATAAGCTCCGACGGTTCAGTTACCCCTCCGAATAATTCTGTTGCAAAAGCAATGGGCATCATTATCCGGTCGACACTGGACAGCACAAAGTTTAGCTGTCGGCGCTTATAACCCTTTGAGCTATTGAGGTTAAGGGCCAATTGAGCACCCTTAAGTTTTGCCCAGTTTTCAAAAAATTTATACAAGCGCAGGTCGGTCGGTAATTCTGCCATATATATCAGTCTGGCACTAAGGTCGGGAAATCTAATGTCGCTTGCCTTAAGGGCGTTAGTGGAGTTTTGGTAACCTAACTTAATTTCGTGGGATCTCTCTGTGACCAAATGTATATTCATATCGGTGTGGTGTTCAGGATTACTAACCAACAGTTCGCTCTCAAGCTCTTCGTGTTTAGCTATAATTTTAATTTGGTTAGCCAGATGGTCTTTGCCTGTCCTGGCAATGCATCCGGCCTTGATTCCCTGGCGGGCAAAAGTTATGGCTGCATTAAGTCCCGGACCACCAGCCTCATAGACAGAATGTTCGATATTGTAGCTATTGTTGTCTTGAAGCTCTAGGGCTCCGTCACTGGTAAATTGACTGGGCCTGATATCCTTGCCACTGATAAAAATGTCGAAGCCAGCCGAGCCTACCGAAATGATATCGAGGTTCATTTTTTAACACTCCGCATCATAGCTTTGGCTGCCTTAACAATCGCCGCAGAGTCGAGCTCGTATTCTTTCCATAATTCTGTAATGGTACCAGATTGCCCAAATCTATCTTGAGTACCAAGCCGCTCGACATGAGTTGGTAGCTTGCTACTTAGTAATTCGGTCACTGCCCCGCCCAAGCCTCCGGTCACCTGAGCCTCTTCAAGGGTTATGACGCGCTTGGTCTTGGCGGCGCTAGATAGGATTGTTTCAGAATCTATCGGCTTAATGGTGTGGCAGTTAATTACTTCTACGCTTATCGAATGTTTATCAAGATCTGCTGCTGCGAGCAAGGCCTCATAGACTAGTGGTCCGCAGGCCACTATTGTAATATCGCTGCCCTCTCTTAAAACACTAGCCTTACCAATTTCAAAGTGAGACTCGTCGGTAGTGATGACGGCAGTTTTCTCACGGGCTACTCTTAGGTAAGCTGGCTTGTCTAGTTTAGCCAAAGCAACGGTGGCGCGACGCGCTTCCTTGCTATCACAGGGCACCACCACGACCATATTTGGGAGTGCTCTCATTAATGCGATGTCTTCTAGCATCTGGTGTGTTGCGCCGTCAGGCCCAACCGAAACGCCAGAGTGGCACCCCACAATCACTACATTTCTGTCATTAAGACAAATTGTTGTACGGATTTGCTCCCAATTGCGGCCCGGGCTAAAACTAGCGTAGCTAGCTACGAACGGTTTTTTTCCCACCGCCGAGAGACCGCTAGCTAAGGTCACCAAGTTTTGTTCTGCGACACCGACCTCGATGTACCTTTCTGGAAAAGCCTTAGCAAACAGCTCCATTTGTGTCGACTCTACTAAGTCTGCGCACAATGCTACCACCAATTCGTCGTTCATACCGGCCTCGACTAGGCCTTCGCCGAAGCCCTTTCTGTTGGGCTCATATTCTAGCTTTGCAGTATATAAATCTGGGTTGAGCTCGTAGCTATTCATGTTCGCTCCTGATTTTTCCATTTAGAGTACGGAGCTTTTCGAGGGCAGCTTTAGCTTGGAGAGCCTTAGGAGGGTCGCCTTCGATGTCTTTAATACCCGGGGGTATGCCATGCCAACGGTAGTCGTACTCCATAAAATCGACTCCCTTGCCTGCTATGGTATGGGCGATAATGCAAGTGGGTTTTTCCAATATAGCTCTGCTTTGATTCAATGCAGCAATTATCTCTTCAAAATTATGGCCGTCGATTTCAATGACATGCCAATTAAAGGCTTGATACTTCATTGCGAAAGGCTCTAGGGGCATGACGTCTTCGGTCAGGCCGTCGATCTGAATATTATTTCGGTCGACCACAACAGTTAGATTATTTAGTCTATTTTTACCGGCAAACATAATTGCCTCCCAGGTATTGCCTTCCTGATGCTCACCGTCGCTAGTAAAACACCATACCCGTTGTTGTTTTAAGGCGTCCATCTTAAAACCGAGCGCCATGCCAGCAGCTTGGCTGATGCCACTACCCAGCGGGCCGCTTGTGGTCTCGAGTCCTGGCAAACGAGTGCGCTCTGGGTGCCCCTGCAGCCTGGTTCCGAATTTGCGGAGAGTCATTAGCTCGGCAGTTGGGAAATAGCCGGCATGAGCCATAGTTGCATACAGCACAGGATTAATATGCCCATTGCTTAACACAAATCTGTCGCGCTCGGGCCAATCGGGCTCCTTGGGTTTGTACCTTAGTACCTCGAAAAACATTGCTGTAAAAACATCGGCCATATCCAGAGGGCCAGCCGAGTGGCCGCTGCCAGCCTCAACCAGCATCTTAATGATGTCTTGCCTGATTTCGTTAGCGATTAGCTCTAGCTCTTTGGTAGTGTGTATCATAGCAAGTAGCCCAAAAATTCAGAGTACCGGCTTAGAGGGTCGTCGCTACTAAATATTGCCGAGTTGATATTGACAACATCAAAGCCAGCTTGCAAGACCTTTTTGGCATTTCCAGAGTTGACGCCTCCGTCTAATCCAATCTCAGCAGCCGGGAACATCGCCCTTGCTTCTGGAAGTCTATCGAAAACTGTTGGATCTAGTTTTTGGCCCTCAAAACCAGCCGAGTACCCCATAATCAAAATATGATCTAATACTTCATGATAAGATTTTATTTTGCTTAATTTTGTCTCGGGGTTAATCGCGATACCAGAGCTGAAGCCAGCTTTTTTGATTTTCTCTAGTAGCGGCCCGACATCCTGACCGCACTCAAATTGAATAATAATTTTATTTACATTAAGTGCAATGCACTTTTCGATGTAGGGCTTGGGATCCATCACCATCAAATGTACATCCATCTTTATATCGGTTAATCTACCCACTTCATCAAGGGTGATTGTTTTATTATCGACAAACTCTCCATCTATAATATCGAGCTGAAACCGATTGGTGAGCTGCTTAATAACAGCTAGCCTGGACTGGTATTCTAACCTAGTTTTTACCAAAACTGCGGGTACAATCTTGGTCATAGTAGCTTACCTTTTTCGAGTTGGGCTATCTCTTCGATTCGACGCCTGTGCCTGGCTAAACCAGAAAAGGGTGTGCTGAGCCAAACCGACACAAAATTGAAAATTTCTTTATTGGTAAGTTCTTTGGCTGATAAGCTCAATATATTACTATCATTATCTTGGCGAGAGAGTCTTGCTAGGCTCTCGGTAGTTGCCGATACGGCCCGGATGCCCTTTATTTTATTTGCAGCAATGGCCATGCCTTCGCCACTCTTACAGACCAATATACCCATCGAGTTGTGGTTTTCGCTGACAGCCAAACCAACCTTACTGGCATACACTGGGTAGTCGTCGTTTATATCTAGTGTATATGGGCCCATATCATAAACTTCATTATACTTTTTGCCCTCTTCAAGCTTCTTAATAAGCTCATTCTTTTTAGAGAAGCCGGCATGGTCAGATGATACAAATATCTTCATATTACTTAATAGTTTTACCTGCCTTTTCAACCATCTCGACCAATCTGTTGGAGTATCCCCATTCGTTATCATACCAAGCTACAACCTTGACCAGGTTTCCACCCACAACCTGAGTAAGGTTTAGATCGACCGTTGCAGAGTGTGGGTCACCAATAAAATCACTAGATACCAACTCTTCTGAGGTACAGGCCAAAATGTGTTTCATTCGGCTTGTTTCGGAGGCTCTTTTAATAACGGCGTTAACTTCTTCAACAGTAGTATCTTTTTTGGTTAAAATAGTAAAGTCCGAGAGTGATACTACTGGTACAGGCACCCTAACACTTAAGCCCAAAAAATTACCTTTTAGGCTGGGGATTATTTTTGTGGCAGCAACTGTGGCGTTGGTGGTGGTAGGTACAATATTTTCAGCTGCATTGCGACCCTCACGCAAATCTTTGCTAGGAGAGTCCTGAAGAGATTGCGAAGCGGTGTAGGCATGCACGGTGGTCATCATTGACTTAGCAATCCCAAACTCGTGCTCCATAATAAAGGCGATTGGTGTAATGCAGTTGGTGGTGCAAGATTGGTTTGATATGATTTCTTGATTAGTTAGGTCGTCGGCGTTAACACCCATCAAAAAGTTGCCAGCCTTAGGGTTGTTTTCGTCATTTTTGATTGCAGCCGATACCACTACCCTCTTGGCGCCAGCCTTAATATGCAAGCTGGCATCTTCGACTTTTGTGAAAAACCCGGTGCTCTCTATTACCACATCAACGCCCAGCTTACTCCATGGCAAAAGCGAAGGATCTTTTTCGGCCAGTACGACTACTTTTTTGCCATCCACCAAGATAGAATCGTCGGTACTGGAAACATCCTTGTGGTAAGTTCCGTAATTGCTGTCGTGTTTTAGCAAGTAGGCCAAGGTTTTGGTATCAGATAAATCATTAATTGCGACCACCTCTAGCTCGGGGTTTGCGAAGGCTATCTTAAAAGCGCTTCTGCCGATGCGCCCAAAACCATTAATTGCTACTCTAATCATTAAAATTTCTCCATTTAGCTTATGTATATATTATACAGCTTATGTGAATCTATTACGATAAGAAGTAGCCTTTATTGTGTTCTAAAATATACTACTTTTTGCTATTTTTAGAGTGTGGTTTGCAAACATTATCAGAGCAGTCCTCACCCTCAAGCAGCCTAATGATATCTTCTTTGTCGTGGGCGCCACACAGGGCTTGGTTGGTATCGACATTTACAAAGGCAGGGACACCAGCAAACCCACCGCAGGCCTCGCCGATTATTTTATTGTGCGCCTCCATCTTGCGTGCGTTCTCTTCGTTGTTCCATACCTCCAGGCGCTCTATTTTGGCACCTGTTGATGAGTTTATTTCATCGATGATTGGCTTCATTGCTATGCAATGGGGGCAGGTCTCTCCATAAAATTCTATTACATGTCCGTATTTTTTTGCCATTTTACCTCCTAGCTTAAGTATAGCTAATAGTATAACTGCTTAGGCTAAAAAAACAAATCTACTGCGCTAGGGCTTTGTTGATGGCTTCAATAAGGTCGTTAGAGCCGGCCTTAAGCACTACTGCTGTACCATTCACGAAAAAGCTAGGTGTGCCTTTGACTTCAAATGCATCGCCGAGCCCAGCCTGCTGATTTATTAGGTCGATTACTTTTTGGCTATCTGAATCTTTTTTGAAGAGATCCACGTCGATGCCTAGCTCACGGGCGTAAGCTTCGAATTTTGACTGTGGGTTTTTTTGTTTGCTCCAGTCGTCCTGGCGTTCGTACAGTATATTATGCATCTCCCAGAATTTGCCTTGCAGTGCAGCAGCTTCGGCGGCTTGAGCGGCCGCTTGGGCGTTAGCATGTATATCTATTAGAGGGAAGTTCAGGAAAACAAATTTTAGTTTGTCGCTGTATTTCGGAATTATATCGTCTTTGATTAGTTTGTGGTATTGCGCACAGGCTGGGCACTGGTAATCTCCGAACTCACTAAGAGTTACTTTGGCGTCAGCAGGCCCCAAAGAGTTGCCTGAGCTTAGTTTGGCAACATCGGCTTCGACCTTAGGTCGTTGCGTAGTACTTTTATCGGTGGTCGTGTCCTCAGGACGTGAGATAGCATATATCGCTAGGCCTGCGACCAAGACGATTATAGCGGTAAATATGATTGTAGGCAGATTTTTTTTCATTGTTATAGTTTAGCAAAAATTAATGAATCTAAAAAGCATAAGTTCTGTTGATAAAACCAGAGGTGCTAATTAACTAAACTTGGCCTTAACTTCTACAAAAGTTTCGACTTTGCGGGTTTTGGGATCGAATTTCTTAAACTCTAGCTTGTCTGGAGTATTCAAAGTGTTCTTGACAGTGTAGTACCTGCTGCCAGTTGCTTTGTTTCGAAGTATAGTAAGTTGTCGCTTGGTATTCTTTGCCATGATGAGTATGAATTATAGCTTATAAAAGTATTTTTTTCAAGGCTTTTTTGGCTTTTTCACTAGGAAAGTTTATTTTGAGCTATCTCTTGCCAGCTATCATCTTCTGTTTCTTTTTTATACAAACAGACCCTATCGAGAATATATGTAAAATGCGTTGGCCGTGATCTTATTTCTTTAAGCATGAGTTGAGCCGCATCGCCGCTAAGCCTATTGATAAGCGTTAAGTGGGGGTGAAAATCCCATTCCTCGGTAGTGTTCTTGAATATTTGCTCAGCTAAAGACTTGTATGATTTCCTAATATCGCAAAAAGGTAGATAGTTGTCTGGTTCAAAATAAATAGCATTGTTGCGTTTCCCGATAAAGGCGTCGATTTTATTAAATGACATCGTGAAGCCTCGGCAAACTGGAGAGCTATTAAATAGCTCTATGGCTTTGCCGATTGGCACTAAGGACTCTTGAGGTCGATGGATGGTAATATGTGGCCCCAGCGTGAGCTTCCAGCGCGGTGCATAATGACGATAGCTATCTCGTAAATCCATAAAATCACCAGCCTCAGATTCTGGCAACGGAATAGCAACTAGATAGCGCACTATACGGAAACTTCTACCGACACCGGGCAATGATCGCTACCCATTTGTTCGGGATGAATCTTGGCTGACTTGATTTTGCCCTTTAGCCTTGAACTAGCTAGCCAATAGTCGATTCGCCAGCCGACATTATTAGCCCTAGCGTTGCCCCAATGGGTCCACCAGGTGTAATAGCCATTGCCCTTACTAAAGAGTCTCAGTGTGTCGATAAAGCCAGCCTTGATAAAATTATCAATCCCGGCTCTCTCCTCGCTGGTATAGCCCTTTTTGCCTTCATTAGGTTTTGGTCTGGCTAGGTCATCTGGTGTATGTGCAACATTCAAATCGCCGCAGACCAAAACTGGTTTTTTGCTATCAAGGCTCTTGCAGTAATCTAAGAAGGCTGGATCCCAGTGCTCATAACGCAGTGGTATACGACTTAAATCGTCTTTCGAATTGGGAGTATAGACCGTCACAACATAAAACTTTTCAAATTCAGCAGCGATAACACGCCCTTCGGTGCTACTATCCCTGTCTTCGCTATCGATTAGATGGTATTTTTTTGCTATTGCTTCAGGGATACCATTGACGACATCAATTGGCTCTTGTTTTGAAAATATCGCCGTGCCACTGTAGCCTTTTTTGTCGGCCGAGTTCCAGTATTCGTGAAATCCAGGCAAATCAATTTCTACCTGCTCTCGATTGGCCTTGGTTTCTTGCAAGCAAATAACATCGGGCTGGTAAGTATCAAGGAATTGCTGAAATTCGCCCTTCTTAATAACTGCTCTGATGCCATTAACATTCCATGAGAATAACTTTGTCATATAAGGCTATTATAGCAAAAGAGGAGAGCATCTGCTTGGACAATATCTTTAAGAGTAAAAACGGCATGTAGACGATTGGTTCTTTCGGGCAAATTATTACCCTAGCGAAGAATCGCCTACAAGCACACTTCTATTTCTCTCAAAACTGTTGCCCTTCCTTAGTTGGTCTTTTTGTTTCTGCCCACGGCCAAGTCTTTGGCGAGTCTGGCGTTGGCTTGAATGGAATCAGCTTTTTGAGCCCATTTTGAAGCCATCTCATCTAGTATGTCTTCAACAACCTGACGGTCGCGCAATAAATTGCGTTGCATACGACGAAATTGCTTTAAAGCTTTGCGTCTTTTCATATCCTTTCACCTCCCTTCAATAAAAGCGGTGTAATTACATTATACACCCATTTGAACGAAAGCTAGACCGGGATTGTGACAAAGAAAGTTATACTAGAGTTTATCTATCTTGGCGGCCATTATAAAGTCATTTTCGCTGAGTCCCTTGACGGCATGAGTATAAAGCTCTATCTGGACAATGCTATAAAAAATATAAATATCAGGGTGATGCCCTTGCTGGTTGGCAATATCGGCTACGCTATTAACGAACTTCATGGCCTCCTTAAAATCCTTAAAGCTAAACTCTCGCTTAATGCTGTGGTCTTTTATAACCTTCCAGTCTTTGTTGATTTCGGCGAGGTATTTGGCAATATCACCATGCGGCATCGCTGGCGTACCACCTTCACAGGCAAAACATGTCTTATTGGCTAAATCTTTGATGGGTTTTTCCTCCTGGTTAAAGTGTTATAACAATAATTATATAGTAAAATACTTAAATAGTATGAGTTTTCAACCACAACAAAATGTCGATCTCGCCGAGCTAACTACCTTCAAGATAGGTGGTCAGGCCGCGTTTTTTACTGAGGTTACATCGGCAAGTCAATTGCCAGAGATATTTACCTGGCTGAATCAAAAAGAACTGCCACATCTTGTGCTGAGTGGCGGGAGCAATACCATCTTCGGCGACGGTATATTTCGCGGGCTAGTGATAAAAGTTAGTATTATGGGCTTCACCACATATAACGAATCGGAAAAATCGGTAGATATTAAGGTCGGGGCTGGTGAAGACTGGGATGCAGTCGTCCGAAGGACTGTCGAACTGGGCTTTGCAGGAATGGAAGCATTATCAGGTATACCCGGGCTCACTGGAGCAACTCCTGTTCAAAATATTGGTGCCTACGGGCAAGAGCTGAAAGATACCGTTAAATCGGTTGAGGTTTTTGACACCAAAAGTGGCGAGCTAACAAGCCTGACAAGAGCAGACTGCGGCTTTGGCTACCGAGACAGCATATTCAAATCCGACCTCAAAGGTCGATACATAATTACAGGTGTAGTTTTTGAACTATCCAAAAAAGCCCCTGGAGTACCTAACTACAAAGACGTTGTTAGCTACTTTGCATCGCACAATATCGCCAGCCCCAATCTAGCGCAAATACGCCAGGCTGTTCTAGAAATTCGTAGTGGCAAGTTTGTTGATCCATCGGTAATGCCTAATGCAGGCTCTTTTTTCAAAAATCCGATCGTGACAGAGCTCGTTGCCAAGAAAATAATGCAGCAAAACCCAGATGTTAAATTATATCCAGAGGATACCAAAATAATTCCTCTTGAGGGTGGTAATTATAAAATAGCCGCCGGCTGGCTGATACAAAATCTTGGGCTCAAAGGTTTGGAGCTCGAAAAAGTCAGGATTGACCCCAACCATGCTCTGGTACTGGAAAATAAGGGTGGTGCATCACAAAAAGATCTTAAACATTTAGTGAAAAGGGTACAAGATGCAGCAATCGAAAAGTATGATATCGAACTAGAGCCAGAGCCCGTAATTGTTGAATTCAACTAAGGTTTTGTGTTTCTAGTTGTAGTACAAAACAGAAATCATTGTAATTAGAATCAGAACCTGGCCTATCAAATCAATTGCCATTAACTTCTTTGAGACCTTCTCGAATATTCCGCCAACCACGGCATAGGTGACCATAAAGCCAGCCCAAATCCAGATAGAAAGTCTGATTGCCTCAATTAATGTCTGGGGGTTAGTGATAACCAAGAATCTTTTTAAGACTACCGCTGTCAAAAGTATCATTAGTAAGGCTATCAGATAATTTGTAACCGAGATGCTTTTGATGTCTTTAGACTTAATGCCAGCTTCTTTTTGCCATAATTTACCAAGCACCAGTGGCGAATGCCAAACAACAGCAACAATGACCGCTAAAAACGAAGCCAAAACAATTCCAAACCAGTTGGTAATAATGAAATCTAACATAAAACTCCTTTATTTAATAAATCTAGTATGAGCGTAATAATTATATTTAACAAGCTTATGTTATTTTTTTAGTCTACGCGAGCCTAGCAGCTATCGTTTCGACTTCGTCTAGTCTACACATAAAGCTATCGAATTTGCCCGACCGGCTAATAACCTCGACACTATCTTGCTCGAGAGTCTGACGGCTAATTACAATCTGGACTGGGCAGCCAATCAGGTCGGCATCGGCAAATTTTTCGCCAGTGCTGGCGGAGGTTCTGTCATCAAATAGGCAAGCTTCTGCACCGAGGGCCTGATAAACATCCTCGCCGGCCTTAATATTGGCCTCGTCACTCAGCGCGATAATATGGTATTGATACGGGGCGACTTGGCTGGGCCAGACAATTCCCTTCTCGTCAGCAAACTTCTCTACTATTACTCCCATCAGTCTTGATATTCCGATCCCGTAGCTACCCATCCAGACTACGTTCTGAGCATTTTCGGCATCAGAGTATTTGTAGTCTAGAAGCTCTGAAAACTTGGTACCAAGCGGAAATATATTGCCTACTTCGCTAGCCCTAACTTGCTCGAGCTCGTCGAAATTGACGCCCAACTTTTTGGCGTCCTCTGGTGTAGCGACCTCTTTATTATAAGCGATGTTGTTTTTCTTATCGAGATATATGGTGTCTTCGCCACTTTCTAATACAGTCTGGAACTCGTGCGAGTAGCTAGAGGTAAAATCGCCGCCCGAAGCCAGCGTAACATACGTATCATCGCCAATGCCTAGCTTGTCATAGATGGTGACATAACTAGCCTTGGCAGTTTCATAAAAATCATTGAGGTCGGCTTCGCTGGTGTGGAAACTATATAGATCTTTCATAATAAATTCCCTACCCCTTAGTAGCCCAGATTTTGCTCTTGGCTCATTACGAAACTTGGTTTGTATTTGATACAGGGCAAATGGAAAATCCTTGTAGCTAGTGCGGAAGTGCTTGGCTAGCGGAGTTATAATATCTTCGTGGGTTGGGTTCAGGATATATTCGGTATTGCTTTTTGCCAGTGCCTTTTCGTTGGCTGGCTTAGTACTCATCAAGACATCGATGCTATCGTGACGATTAGTGGCATGCCAACGGTCCCTGCCCGAGAGAGATGGCAACAAAAGTTCTTCGCCGATTTTATCGATTTCCACCCGAACAATACTTTCGATATTTTTAATAACTCTCATACCTAACGGCAAAAAGGCATAAACTCCGGCCATTTCTTGATAAATATAACCAGCTCTAATTAGCAGCTTGGCATTAATCGACTCAGTCTGAGCCGAAATGTTTTTACTAGTTTTAGTAAATAGCTTGGATAGTTTCATAGCTATTAGTATCTAATAGATGCGGTGATGTTGCAAGGTTGGATTCGGATTCGGACTAAGCTCGCGGCCTAAAACGGGCCCTCAGGGCATTCAAGATTACCACCACATCGATCGCTTCTTGCATAAATGCCCCTACTACTGGAACAATAAACCCAAACAGCGCAAAGACCATCAGTACAGAGCTCAGCCCAATGCCCGTAAAAATACTCTGCTTGGCAATAGTGACCGACCTTTTTGATATCGCCACTAGCTCGGGCAAACGGCCGAGGTCGTCTTGCATAATGACTGCATCGGCTGCCTCAGAGGCTGCAGTTGAGCCTTTGGCGCCCAGTGCGATGCCAACATCGGAAGCTGCCAGTACGGGCGCATCATTAATTCCATCTCCCACCATAGCTACGGGGCTATGGGTTTTCTTTTCGTCTAATAGTAACTGGACTTTTTGGTCGGGTAATAGCTGGCTATGGACGTCTTCTATGCCGAGTTGGTCGGCAATATGCTCGCCGACCTGCCTTCTGTCGCCTGTTAGCATAATAAACTTATCCACACCCATTTCTTTTAGGCTTTTGATGGTGGCTTTGGCTTCCGTTCGAAGCGGGTCGATAAATGTAATCGTACCAATGTAATGATTGTCACGGGCTGCGAAGAGCGCCGTATTTTGGAGCCCACTATGCCCGACGCAGACCGGTTTGCTGGTGTCTACCCCACTAGATTTTAAAAATTCAAAGCTTCCAACTAAAACCTTTTGGCCCTTAATGACTGCCGATATTCCCTTACCTGGGACTTCGCTGGAGTGAGTTACTTTATACAGTGCTATTTTACGATGTTTGGCTGTAGTGACCACCACTTGTGCTAGCGAGTGCGCCGAAAGGCTCTCGACGCTGGCGACTATTTTCAGCAGTTCATCTTTAGTTATCTCGCAAGGCTCGATATCCTGTACGATTGGCTTTCCCTGAGTGAGGGTGCCAGTCTTATCGAAAGCGACTGCCTTAAGGCGACTCAACTGCTCGAGTACGCCACCACTTTTGATGATCACGCCTCGGCTTGCAGCTCGGCTCATTCCAGATACAATAGCTACTGGTGTGGCAATTAGTAGCGGGCAAGGTGTAGCTACTACCAGCACCGATAATGCTCGTATTGGGTCGCCACTAATTGCCCAAGCTAGGCCCGCCAGCACAAAAGTAACAACGGTAAAAGGTAAGCTATAGGCATCGGCCAGCCGCACCAAAGGTGACTTTTTGGTAGAAGCCTCACTAACTAGCCTAATTATTTGCTCATACTGACTATCTTTACTGATGTGGGTGGCGTGAATTTCAACTACACCGTCGAGATTAATAGAGCCAGCTAGGACTGCCTCACCCGATTTTTTATTTTCTGGCAGGCTCTCACCGGTAATTGCCGATTCATCGACCGATGTAAAACCTTTATATACCTTGCCATCAACTGGGATCATGTCGCCGGGTTTTAATAAAATTGCATCACCCACCCGAACTTTTGAGACCGCAACATCTTCTGTGCCAGAACTAGTAATAAGGTGAGCAGTTGTGGGCTTACGTTTGAGCAGGCTATCGAGCTCGTGTCGCGCACGGTTCTTGGCGAAAGCCTCGAGTGCCTCGCCACCTGTCAACATAATGACTATCACGGCGGCAGCGAGATATTGGCCTAGCAATAGAGAGGATATTATAGCAGCAAGAGCAATGACATCGATTCCGACCTGACCTGAGCGTAAGGTTTTGATCATATCTCGAGTACTCGGGATGATTGCAATAACCGAAACCACTACCACGCCAACTTGCGCTAGATCGGACCGACCCAGAATTGCCAACGTCAATAAGGCCGATAGTGCCAACAGCACAAAAACAAGATTATAGTATGGAAAGTTTAAGCTAAAATTTTTACGCATTAAATACATAATACAGGTTATGTGCGACTAATAATATCTTTGGTGTGACATAAAATAAGCTTGACTACCATGGGTTTATCTGTTAAGATATTGGGTCTGTCCACAGTAGTACCTATATAGGGAGTAAGGTTGAAAAGCAAGCCGTTATGGAAATTTTGGTACCATGCAAGTATCAATCGCGTCATTGAGAATATCGAACACGATAAACTCAAAAAAGAGGTTGCCCTAGCCAAGGCCGACATTCTGGAAGCCAGTCTCGAACTCAAAAATAGCTCGAGCCAGCACCACCAGTTTTTAAAGTCGGCCCGCCATAAGCTAGAGATTGGTGCAATTGAGCCCCGTCATATCAAAAAATTGATGATCTTGGCCAAGCAAGGACAAGAAGCGGGCGAACTGTCGCAGGCTCTATTTCAACTCAGCAGTTCTGGGAACCGTACGGCCTAACACCAGACCAGACCAGACCAGTCCAGACCGCACCACATTACCTCCTTCTGCGTATATCGCAGGGGGGGGTTTTTATGTACAATGGTTTTTAGAGTATATGGAAGTAATCAAACGACATACTAGACGCGCGTTAGTGACCTTACTGGGATTAGTGATTATTCTGGGCGGGATGATTATGCTTGTTACGCCTGGGCCGGGGCTGCTCACAATTATTATTGGGTTGACTGCTCTGGCTACTGAATACATTTGGGCTCGCGATTTGCTACAAAAAGCCAAAGACCGTTATGAGGCTGGTAAGCTAAAAGTCTTAGATAAGCTCAAATCTAAATCTGATAAAAAATAGTTTCCAGAAGCAAAAATTTCTAATAATAAGTAGTGTTGTAAGCTTTGAGTTTTAAGTGGTGCTGGTGCTTGTCGTATTCATAAATTGTAACACCGCAATTAAGCGGCTTTTGTTGAGTTGTAAATTTTAGGGCCTGCTCGTAATTCCACTGCTCTAAAATAAACCTAAAACTGCGGATTGCACCGGCATGAGTAACCACCAGCACCTTTTGGCCAGCTCGATCCCTGAATACAGTGTCCAAAAACAAATAAACTCGCTGGGTTACCTGGGCCAAGCTCTCGCCACCGGGTGGAACGGCAAAATAGCCTCCAAATGTTTTCCAGTATTC
>CALRCL010000002.1 GCA_943354575.1 Patescibacteria group bacterium UBA4664
ATAGCCGGCCTTGGAGATTATTAGAAACTCAACCTCTTTGTCGGTGTTTGTGGTCAGACGAGCGCCTGGCAGCGTATTGCTTGCTGCATTACCGGTGATTTTGCCATTGGCAACGACATTGCCGCCGGTGGTCTGGAGCCAAGGGTAATGTGGAATAGATACTGGTATTTTCTCTAAGAACCAGTCTACATAGGTATAAGTACCGTTAACTACCCGTACGCCCGCAAGACTACAGACAACTGTAATTCCTTCGCTAGTACAGCTTATGGCCGTGCCTGAAGTATCACCTCCAGAAAGCTGCACTCTGTTTACTTTGTAGCCAGTGGGCACTTCTATACTATTATTGTAGTCGCCTTGAGTGCTAACCGAAGAATCGCATGGATTTACCCAAAGTGCTTTTGGCCATGACTGTGCAGTTGAAGTTTCTGACCATGAGTTGCAGCCTTGCCCAGAATGGCTGAGAGTAATTCTTGCATTATTAACGGTTGGGTCTGAAGTTAATGAATAGTCTAGAAGCTGCTTATTGGTCTGGACGATGCCTTGGTAGTAATTTTTGGTCCAGTTAACACTTACTGACATATCAAGACAATTGTTTCTGTCTACAGCTACCCAATCGGGAAATTGAATTTTATAATACTGGCACATTCTATCTGTTGGGACTGAATATGATCTATCCCTTTCTTTCACAGTCCCCCAGTAGGGTATTGTATAGGTCTGTGTGTACGTTCTATTCGTTGTAGATGATAGCCAGTCTGGGTACTGCTGCTCGATAATTGCCGCCTTAAAGGCGCTCGTTGTACAGGCAGAATTTGCACCAGCAGGGCAATTAAGATCGCTGGGCCTTGAATAAGCTGGGCTGCCTATGTACTTTACGCAGTCATATGCAAGACCACTCTCACCATATGAGCCAGAATTTGGACACAAGCTAGAATTAGCGAATATAGCGTATGCACGGCTGGTGGGGTCATCCCCATTAGGTAGGCACCGGCCCCATGCCACATTGACTTTATAAGTAAAAGTGCCTGAGGTAGAATCAAAACTCTGGTTACTAATATAGGCGGTGAAACCGTTTAATTCACCTGCCCCACAAGTAAACCGGTTTGCAGTAGGCGATGCGCTGACGGCTGAGAATGTATATTCTGCTGCATCTGCGGTTTTATTTAGCGATAAGAACAAACATGCAGCAAAAAATGCAAAAAATAGTATTTTATAAAATCTTCTCAATTGCCTGTACCCCTTTGGCCTAGCGCCTTGTCTGATTCCTGCTTAGCTGTCTTATATATTTCATCTCTCGTTCTTTGGTCTATTCCGTAGCTGTTGTTGTCTATGTCAACACCGCCTGCTTTAGCAATTTCTAGCAATGCAATATACTGAAGAGTTTGCGAAAAAGAACCCATTTTATTTACATACAGTAGAGTAACATATGCATCATCTACTTTAGCTTTATCCCATTTTGCAGGGTTTGTATTTGATGTGGCCTGTAGTGAATTGCCATAATCTTCTGAATAGCTTGCTACCGCACTAGCCCTAGTTTCGTCGCTACTATTTGGATTCAACATCTCTTTTTTAAATATAACTTCTCTGCTGTTGGTGGTGCTAGAACTGTTTTGCCGACTCTTGTAATACTTGTAGCCAAAATACCAGCCGACTATGAGGGCTACGGCTACGGCCAGCACAATAGTAACAACCTTAATAATTTTGCGGTTTTTGTGCCACCAACTATTCTTAGGCATCTTGTGATTTAATTGTTGACTAGGCTGATTTATATTTTGTTCCACACTACCTCTTATAAAATTATTATACCGCATATGTTAGCTGATTGTACATTACTGGTCTGGCATCTGTAAAAATGGTATAATTACACCTAATGCGAGAGTACAAACTATGTCATTAAGTATCGGAATCGTCGGGCTGCCAAATGTTGGCAAATCGACCCTATTTAATGCCCTCACCAAAAATAGAGTATTGGCGGCGAATTATCCGTTTGCGACAATTGAGCCCAATGTCGGGGTGGTCAATGTACCAGACGAACGAATTGACACTCTCTCCGAGATCAGCAAAAGTGCCAAGACCATACCCGCGAGCTGCAGCTTTGTGGATATCGCCGGAATAGTCAAGGGTGCCAGCGAAGGTGCAGGGCTGGGCAATAAATTCCTGAGCCATATTCGCGAGAGTAATGTGATTGTACAGGTGGTGCGAGCCTTCGAAAACGACGATATTGTGCATGTCGAGGGGCATATTGACCCAACGCGCGACATCGATATTATTCGCACCGAGCTGTGCCTGGCCGATATTGTGTCGGTTCAGGGTCGGCTGGCGCGCACCGAAAAAGAGCTCAAAACCAACCCCAAGCTCGGTGGTGTCCTGCAGGCTCTCAAAAAAGCTGAGTCGCTCTTAGACCAAACCGAGCTGCTGTCGGAACACGCCAATGAGCTCGATTTGGAAGCCATTAAAGACCTCCAGCTACTTACCGCCAAGAAGTTTATTTATGTATTCAATATCGCCGAAGACGACCTGGGCAACGGCGAGTTTCAGGCTAAATTGGCCGAGCTCGTTGCCCCCAACCCGAGCGTCTTTTTGAGTGCTGAGACCGAAGCTCAGCTAATGGACTTGCCAGCAAGTGAGGCCAATGAACTGCTAGAGGCGTTAGGTCAAAAGGAATCGGGCTTAGATAGTCTCGTCAGGCTAGGCTACGATACGCTTGGCTTTATTAGCTACTTCACCAGCGGCGAGCAAGAGTCGCGCGCCTGGACAATCCGCCGGGGTACACTGGCGCCACAGGCGGCGGGGGTAATACATGGCGATTTCGAAAAAGGCTTTATAAAGGCCGAGGTGGTGAGCTCTGAGGATTTTATTGCTTTTGGCGGCTGGGTCGGTGCTGGCGAAGCGGGTAAGACCCGAATAGAAGGTAAGGATTATGAGTTCCGAGACGGCGATGTGACTGTCTTTAGGCACAACTAAAATAATTTTAGGATTTTTTCGGATTCGAAGTTTTCGAAGGTTTCGTGGCTTATGTTTTATGAGCTACCAAATACGATATAACAAAAAACAGAGCAACTAGTACCTGCTCTGTTTTTTGTTGGGCAGCTTATTTGGCGCGTTCGATGTAGGTCGCGCTACGGGTATCGACCTTGATGATGTCACCCTCTTTAATAAACTGCGGGGCCTGAATATTTAGGCCGGTTTCGAGAGTTACCTCTTTGGTGCTGGCGCTCGAGCTGTTGCCTTTGTCGGCACCCGGAGCACTAACAACCTTGAGGGTGACATTTTTGGGCCACTCGAAGCCGATTATCTTATCGTCGTATGTCAGGGCGTCGATTGTGCCACCCTCGATGATGTATTTTGGGATATTTTCATCAACCGAGAGGTCGAGCTCGATGGTTTCGTAGCTGGTTTGATCCATAACGCTGATTCTGCCACCGGTGTTGTATAGGTACTGCACGCTCTGGCGGCCGATTTCGGCCGGCTTGACCTTCTCGACATTTTTGAAGGTCTTGTCGATAACCTGCCCCGTGATGAGGTTTTTTAACTTGGTATTAACGATGCTACCGCCGCGCCCCATTTGCTTTTGGGCGTACTCGAGCACTTTATATGGCACACCATCGATATCGATTAGTGTGTCCTTGCGCAAATCTGTTACTCCGTACATATTTGCCTACTTAACAACAAATGGTAAAAGGCCGAGGTGTCGGGCACGCTTTAGTGCAACCGCGAGCATGCGTTGGTGCTTCATGCTGGCACCAGTCTTTTTGCGAGTGTCGATTTTGCCGACGCTATTTAGATACTTCTGCAAAGTCTTGACGTCTTTATAATCGAAGTTATTGATATCTTCGTTGTATATTTTGTTCTGCTTGGTTTTGTAAAATTCTGCCATAGTAGTTTCTTTCTTTAGAACGGTATGTCGTCTAGGTTAATTTCGCCTTCGCCCATGTCGTCGACAGGTGCTTCGTCGGCCTTAGTTGGTTTGGTAGTTGAAGCAGACTTAGGTGCTTCGGGGGTAGTATAATCGCCACCTTCGGCTTGTCCGCCAACAAAATTGATGTCACTGGCGACAATCTCGGTGCGTTGCCTTTTGGATCCGTCTTCGGCTTCCCAGCTTTGGGTTTGGAGTCGGCCCAGAACAAGCGCCTTGCGGCCTTTTTTGAGGTAGGTATTGACGAGTTCGCCGAGTTTGCCCCAGGCAACGACATTATGATACTCAACGGCTTCTTTTTTTTCGCCGCTCTGGTCCTGCCAGCTACGGTTGGTTGCAATACTAAACGATGTAACGTTTTGGCCACCCGGAGTGGTGCGCATTTCTGGGTCGCGGGTGAGGTTACCCATAACTATTGCTTGGTTAAAATCTTTTGCCATTATTACTTTGCCTCGCTTTCCGCTAGAGGCTTCTCTGTCATGGTAACCTCTGGTTTTGCTTGGGCGACAGCTTTGGTCTGAGATGTTTTGCTAGGTACTGTGATATAGCGAATATTTTCGAGTGAGACCACAAGGTAGCGCATTACCTCTTCGGTAATCCTCAGAACTTGGTTGATTTTACTGACCTTCGAAGGGTCAATAGATATTTCGTAAAAAACATAGATGCCCCAATCTTGTTTTTTGATGGTATAAGCCAGCTTGCGCTTGCCCCAATTGTCTTTTTTGTTGATTTTACCGCCGTTTTTAGTAAAAACAGCTTCGATTTTTTCTAATGTTGCTGCCAGATCGATTTCTAGATCTGGGTGCAAGACTACTGCAACTTCGTAATTGCGCATTTAGTACTCCTCTCTTTGGCCCATTAGCATTGCTGCTAAATCGTCTCCGTCTGGTTTGTTATGAGTCGGAGCAAAAAGGTTAATTAATTTGACTGCCGTTATTGTAGCTTATTTTGGGGTATTGGTCAAGGATTCTAACCTGATATTTGCTGTTCAAGCGAAAAACCGCCCAAGCAGTTATAATGGTAGCAATGCAGAAGCTCATAACAGCCATTATCGGCAAAAAAGTATTTAGTGTGCACGATGGTGCGGCTGTTGCCGAGGTCGTGGGTTGGCTAATAAACAAAGACAACTTCAAGGTAGAGCTAATTGTCGTAGCGGTGCCAGAGATGAAAGCTCATAAGTACATCTTGCCTGCAGCCATCCGAGTATCAACCGATCGGCAGATAATCATCAACTCCCAAGACGACATCGCCGAAGCCGATGAGCTAGTGCGCCAAAGAGAGATGATTGCTAGCAAATACAGACTAGTGGGCTGCAAGGTCGAGACACAATCGGGCAAAAAATTAGGTAGAGTTATGGATTTTAATTTTGATTATAATACCTTTTATATCGCCAAAATACATGTTGTGTCACGCTTCCCGCAAAGAATTACTCGTGAATCGTTTGCCATCAACCGCTCGGCGGTGGTTGAGGTGCAAGGCAACACCGTAATCGTGAAAGATGCTCGCGTTAGAGCCAAAGCCCGGCGCGTAGGGGCAAAAACACTGCCAGCGTTGCCAGCCTAGTCAAAAGTAAAACTAATAGTATTTATAAATAACTCAGCAATAATTTTGATGTAGTGAGGCTTAAATTTGGTTATAAATTGCGCCGCCAATAATGCTGAATAAGATAATATTGAGACTAATCGTTAAAAAGACCCAGCTGTTCGAGAGTTTTATTGACCAAACTGTAGCTATAGCCCTGCCTAGACAGGTATTCGATAAGTTTTTGCTTGTTTTGGTATTTGGTTTGGCGCATTTTTTTGGTGATTAGCTCGCCCAGGGATGTAATTTGGGCCGGCTCGTCGAGGTCAGACAATGCCTCGGCTATAGTATCAGAATCGATGCCTTTTTTTATAAGCTCGAGTCGAAGTACGCTGATAGATTTTGGCCTGAGAAGCAGCCTATTACGGACCCACATTGCGGCAAAGTCTTGGTCGTTGAGGTAATTTTGCTCGCTTAGTCGAGCGATCGTGGTGTCGGCATCCTCAATGCTAAAGTCTTTGCGGATGGTCAGGTAATCTTTGACTTCCTTGATACTACGAGGCCGCAGGGCCAAATAGCGTAAGGCGAAATTGTAGCTTTTAGATTTGGCCTGAGCGCCCCGGAGCTCGTTGAGTAAGCCTGGCGTAAGGACTTGGTCGACTCGCAGGCCGAATACTGTCAGATCGAGCTCGGAAAGTGCCAGCGTGTACTTTCCGTCGACGAAGATATTGTAGTAGCCCTGTCGCTTTTTTTGTGGAGATATCTTGGTAATTACGGCCATTAGAGCTATTTGGGGAAAGAACGCTCTCGAATAATTTTATCGAGATCTTGCATTACTTTGGGGTGGTCTTTCAGGAACTGCTTGGCGGCTTCCCTGCCTTGACCGATTTTTTCGTCATTGTAAGAATACCAAGCGCCAGATTTGATAACGAGGTTTTCTTTGACGGCGAGGTCTATCATATCGCCGGCGGTGCTAATACCTTCGTTATACATAATATCGAATTCCGCTACCTTGAACGGTGCTGCAACCTTGTTTTTGACGACCTTGACCTTGACGTGGTTACCAACAACATTGTCGCCGTCTTTGAGTGCTTCAGACCGGCGGATATCGAGCCGCACCGAGGCATAAAACTTAAGTGCCTGCCCACCCGAA
>CALRCL010000003.1 GCA_943354575.1 Patescibacteria group bacterium UBA4664
TATAACTGTGGTTTTGGACTTAGCGATAACGCCAGTTAGCTTACGCAAAGCTTGGCTCATTAGGCGAGCCTGCAGGCCCATGTGGCTATCACCCATATCGCCTTCTATTTCGGCACGGGGTACAAGTGCTGCCACCGAATCGATAACAACAATATCGACGGCGCTACTACGCACTAGCGTCTCACATATTTCGAGGGCTTGTTCGCCAGTATCTGGCTGCGAAATCAGCAAGTCGTCGAGCTTAACACCTATCTTAGCGGCATACTCTGGGTCGACAGCATGTTCGGCATCGATGAAGGCAGCCAGGCCACCGCGCTTTTGTACCTCAGCCACTGCATGCAGGGCCAAGGTAGTTTTGCCACTAGATTCTGGGCCGTATATTTCGATAATTCGACCTTGTGGCAGACCGCCACCCAAAGCGATATCAAGAGACAGGCTGCCGGTAGGGATTGTCTCGACTGCGACATTCATACCCTCACCCAGTTTCATGATTGAGCCTTGCCCAAACTGGCGTTCGATTTGCTCGACGGCTAACTCGACGGCTTTGAGCCTCGAAGCTTTTTCTTTGGCATCTACGCTAGTTATTTTGTCTGATTTTGCTTTTTTTGCTGGTTCGGCCACTGAGTTCTCCTGTGTTTTAGTTGCTGATGATTGCTGCTTTGTAACCTCTGCGGTACTTGCTGGTTGTTTTTGTAATTGTGCTGTTGTCATTATACCCTCCTAAAGATATGTTCGGTTTTTATTCTTAAAGTAAGATTACTATACCGAACATCAGGCGTACATGTCAACATATTTTTTGAACTTTTATAGCATTTTGTACCATTAACGGCTTTGGCAGATTTGTTTTGTACTCTTATTTAAGCAGAAATCGTCTGCTAATGAAAGCGTTGGCGAACACTAGCGAAAATTGGTGAAGTTTAGGGGCATATCGAGCTCGGAACCCTTGAGCAAGTGCATCACATTTTGGAGGTCGTCTTTGGAGGCCGATGTCACGCGGACTTCTTGGCCTTGGATTTGGGTTTTGACCTTGGGGTAAGTGTCGCGGATTAGTTTGGTGATTTTTTTGGCCTTATCTTGATCAAGCCCCTGCACCAACGGCAGCGACTTCTTATAGACCATCGATGACTGCGTGATTTCCTGAGACTTGTCCATATATTTGAGGTCGAGACCGCGTTTTATAAACTTCGACTCGAGTGTATCGACAATGGTTTCGAGCTTGAGCTCGGAATTAGATTCGATATCTATTTTTTGAGATTCTTTGTCGTAGTTAATTTTGGAGCCGGTACCTTGAAAATCGTAGCGAGTTTGGATTTCGCGGGCAGTTTGATCAACTGCATTGTTCATTTCGGACTGATCGAACTCACTGACTACATCGTAAGAAAATGTTTTGCTCATTGGACAGAAGTATCCTTATTAAATATTATGTCTTGCTTGGATTCGCCCTCCGGACCGAGGCTGCCGATAGACTTGTTGGCGACTACCGAATTGGTCAATACTACACTGGTACTGCCGGCATTACCAGTGGTAATTCTGATAGACTGCTTGGCCTGAAACAACTGCTTGGAGCCTGGCAGCATGGTGCCCTTGAAGGCCTCCTTGCCATCAATTTTGGTGATAATATAAATCGCCTGAGGACCAGCTGTAACGACAAGCTCGACACCATCGAACACCGTACTCCTGACTACCGGCAGCGACGAATCGTTGCTGGTAGTTTTGGCATCTACGACGATTGTTTTGGTTGTTTCTTTGCCGAACTTATTGCGAGCGCTGACCTTGATTTGGTTGGAGCCATTGACCAGCATTACGCGGTCGCTAAAAGATCCGTCGGGGGCAGATAAAATGGGCGAGTCGTTGATAAATACATCTGAACCGGTATCGACCTCGCCGCTGACGATTGCGTAGCTTGAGGTGGTGCTGGATTTTTCGGCATTAGAAAGGCGGATGCTGGGAGGCGTCGAGAGCTGCGAGAACTGCCAGCCGACATAGATGACCATCACCAGCACAAAGATGCTTGTCAGGGCCACCAAAATGGTGCGTGGGGTAATCGAATAGCTCTGCGAGCCTATTGGCTTAAGGCCGGCGATTTTTTTGGTTTTTCCAGCTGAGCCGAGCGACATATCGTATTCGTGGCGCTCGCGCGAGTATATTTTGAGTATTTCGATGGTATCAAAGCCGAGCTCTTCGGCGTAGTTTTTGACGTAGCCACGGCTGTACACATCGTTAGGCAAATTGGCGTAATCGCCTGCTTCGATTAGCTCTAGGTACTTGCGCCGAATGTGTGTGCTGCGCTCAACACTATCGAGCTCCAGCTCGAGCTGGTGCCGGCGCTTACCAAGAAGTTCGCTTAATTTTAAGCCGCCGAGACGGGCTGAGGTTATTTTTGCTGAAGATTTAGGTTTTTCATTCGGGCTCACTAGTGCCTCCGCCGATTTCATCAGAGCCCGATATTAATAGCTTCCTGGGTTTTGAAGCACCTTCAGACGGACCAACAACACCTCGATCTTCGAGCATATCTAGTAGTCTGGCGGCTCTGCCATAACCAACTCTCAGACGGCGCTGTATGAGGCTAGTTGAGCCTTTTCCGCTCTGCAAACAAACCTCAACAGCTTGGTCAAAAAGCTCGTCATCGTCGTCGTTGCCACCATCGCCGAGGATCGAAGACAGACCTTTGATCTTGACGGCTTGAGCCAAGACTTCGTCGTTGTACTGGGGCTCGCGCTGGGCTTTGAGGAACTTTGCTATTTTGGTGACTTCAGAATTACTTACCAATACACCCTGGACGCGCTTGGCCTTGAGCAGTATTGGGCTCTTGTAGAGCATATCGCCATTGCCCAAAAGCTTTTCGGCGCCAGCGGCATCAATAATGGTTCGGGAATCGACATTGCTAGTAGTGGTCAGGGCGATCCGTGTTGGGATGTTGGCTTTGATGGTACCAGTTATGACATTGACGCTCGGGCGCTGCGTGGCAAGCACCAGGTGGATGCCTACAGCACGAGCCATTTGTGAAATACGCTGAATCAACGCCTCTACATCTTTGCCAGCGACAATCATAAGATCAAATAACTCATCGATAACGATCACGATGAAGGGCATTTTGTCGACATTTTTTTGCTTATTGAACTCGCCGATATCGCGCGCCGAATTGGCAGCCAGGAGCTTAAGTCGGCGCTCCATCTCGGCTACTGCCCATTTGAGTGCAGAAATGGTCTGGGTAGGCTCAAATATTACCGGGCTCAAAAGGTGCGGTATTCCTTCATAGAGTCCGAGCTCGACACGCTTGGGATCGACCAATATCAGCTTTAGCTCGCTGGGGCTGTTGCGATAAAGCAAGCTCACCAAAAGCGTATTGATCATTACACTCTTACCAGTATTGGTAGCGCCTGCTATAAGCAAGTGAGGGGCTTTTGTGAGGTCGCCAGTGACGATACCACCATTGACATCTCGCCCTAGCACAAATGTAAGCTTGGCTTTTTCGGCCTTAACTTCGTCGGATGTCATGATATCTTTGAGACGTACGATTGAGGCTTTTTTGTTCGGAACTTCAACGCCGACCGAGCTCTTGCCTGGTATCGGGGCTTCGATTCGGATTTGCTCGGCCTCTAATGCAAGGGCTAGATTTTTGTCGAGTTCGGCGAACTTAGAGAGCTTTACACCATCTGGTGGCTTGAGCGAGTACTGCGATACAGTTGGCCCAACATCGACACCCTCCATTTTGACTTCGTATCCGAAATCGGCAAAAGTCTTTTCGATGGTGGCGGCGTTTTTCTTGGCATCACCGGGGTCAGCCTGTGTAGTAGTGGTTTCGAGTAGTTCGGCAGATGGGTATTTCCACTCGGCATCAAATGAAGCCACGATAGGCTCTGACTCTGACTTGGGCTCGTCCTTGTCTTTGCCGATGGTACCTGCAATTGGTAGGGTGTTGATCTTGAAAGCGGCGTCTGGATTGCCAACTTCATTTTTGTCTTTACGCATTGGGCCAAATAGCTTGCTAACAATTTGCTGGAGTCTGGCATTGGCCGATACTATCACCGATATAATGGTTAGCATTGCAAAAATAAACACTAGCACCCATCGAGTCAGAACTGGCGAGACGAGCGAATAGATACCGTAGCCCACGACCCCTCCATAATTGCCGACGGTACTCATGCTAAAGCTCACTTCTGGGCCGAGTATAGCCTGGAGGATTGTACTAAAACATATAAAGAAGCTAAAAATACCGACCAAGTTGTGTAGCCTGAGTGGGTGTTTTTCTTGAGCAAAAAGCATGAAAGCTACACCAAATAGAGCTATCGGGACCATATAGACGCTCTGCCCTATCAGGAACTTTACGGCATCGAGAACCCACTTGCCGAGATTGCCGGCTACTCCGACTAGCGCCAATATCACGAATACGCCGATGGTAATTAGAAGTATCGCCAGCACTTCTTTGAGTACTGAGCGCTTTAAGCCTGTCTCCTGGTCCTGGAGATTGCTCTTGATTTGTTTTTTGCTCTTGGTTGGTTTTCGCTTGTGTTTGGCCATATTAAGTTATTATAGCCTTATTAAGATAAGGGTTGCTAGAGTATTTTTTGGTGTATTGTTATTCAAAACATAAGTATTATAGCATATTTATGTAATAAATACAACGCTTGTCAAACCCTAAACTTCGACAACAACAGGCAGAACAATAGGGTTGCGTTTGGTAACCTTATAGAGGTAGTTGCTGAGCTCATCGCGCATGCGGGCCTTGAAGGCTGGCGAACTGGCTGGCACGCTCGGGCTTTTGCTGGCAAAGATGTTTTTAACAATCTTACGGGAGTTATTGAGGATATCGGCGTTATCTTTGACATAAATAAAACCACGGCTAATGACATCGGGGCTGGTTACTAGCTTGCCGGTCCGCTTATCGACCGTTGCAATAACCATAAACACTCCGTCGCTACTCATAGCTAGGCGGTCCTTAAGGACGATTTCTTGGACATCACCGATACCGGCACCATCAATTAGTACTGCGCCAGACTGAACCTTAGGTCCGAGCTTGATGGCGTCTTTGGTCATTTCGAGAGTTTGGCCGTTTTCGATAACGAAGACATCTTTTTTGTCGTAACCCATATCGGTCGCGATTTTGGCATTATGCACTAGGTGGTGCAGCTCGCCGTGAATCGGTAAGTAGTACTTGGGCTTGGTGAGCTCGAGCATTTCTTTGACTTCATCGACATTGGCATGGCCAGAGATGTGGAATATACCAAGGTCGTCGACTCCGCGCGTGGCAGTCTGATAGACATAGGCGCCCCAACGGTAGAGATTGTCGACCATACCCCAGACCGACTTTTCGTTGCCGGGGATAATCGAAGAAGAAAGTATTACAATATCGCCTTCTTTTAATTTGACATCGCGGTGCTCTCCTTTGCCCATGCGTTGCAAGGCCGAAAACTCTTCGCCCTGCGAGCCAGTAGTAAGCACGGCTATTTCGCTATCTTGGTAGTTTTTCATATCTTGGGCCTTGATTATTAAACCAGGCGGAACCTTGATATAACCGAGTTTCACGGATAGCTCGAGGTTGTTGAGCATACTTCGGCCGGCCACCACTAGCTTACGATGGGCTTTATCGACGGCATTAATGATGATCTGCATTCTGGTAATCTGGCTACCAAATGAAGATATGATTGCCCGGCGGTTGTAATTGCGTACCATGATTTCGTCTAGAGTATCGACAATTTCGCGCTCCGATGGAGTGCGCCCAGGGTTTTCGCAATTGGTCGAATCGCACATTAGTAGTGCTACGCCTTCGTCGCCGAGCTCTTTTAAGCGGCTTTTGTCAGATAGCTTGCCGTCTAGCGGCTCTTCTTCGAAGCGCCAATCGCCAGTGTTGATGATGGTACCAACAGGGGTGTGGATTGCCAGCGCGCAAGCGTCAGGGATAGAGTGAGTGACGCGAATAAACTCTACGGTAAATACACCAAGCTGGATTTTGTCGTGGTTGTCTTGGTTGATGATGTGTAGCTCGGGCTTAAAATCGAGCTTGTACTCTTCGAGTTTGCGCTCGATAAACTTGATGGTAAATTGAGCTGCATAAATCGGAGCCGGGATTTTTGGTAACAGAAACGGGATACCACCAACGTGGTCTTCGTGGGCGTGCGTGATGACGATTCCACGGATCTTGTGCTTGCGTTGCTCGAGGTAGGTGATATCTGATACAACCAAGTCGATACCAGGCTGGTCTTCGTTCGGGAAGGTAAAGCCCATATCCATTACAATAATGTCATCTTCGTACTCCAGAGCCATAATGTTTTTACCAATTTGGTTGAGCCCACCAAGCGGGATTATTTTGAGCTTACCGGCGTCGATTTTGCTCATTCCTACCGGAGCTGTAACGACCGGAGCAGCTGGCTTGATCTGGTTGAAGCTACCAACCGCGTATTGGGTTGGTCGTTTGTCGAAACGCCTGTTGTTGTTGCCGCCGCCGCGAGGCTTTTGGTAGTTGCGGTTTGGGTTACCTGGTTTGGCGCTGTTATTGTTGCGGTTACCAGCGTAGGCCGGTTTTGGCTGGGCTGGGCTAGCAGTAGCCTGTGAAGCTGGCTGTGAAGCTGGCTGTTGGGTATTTTGGCTAACCGAGTTAGTTTGGTTTGAAGCCGGCACCGAAGCCTTGGCTGCGGTTGTAGGGCTTGATTGCCCTGACTGGCTAGGTTGGCTAGGTTGGCTCGACTGATTTGTCTTATCGAGTCCTAGATCTTGCGCCGTCAATGGACGGCTTTTGAAATTATCTTTTGACATATTGGTTAATACATCCTTTCTTGTTATTTATAATTTTACTTTGTTAATAATGGCTAATATTTGAGGGATTTTGGCAAAATCATCAAATAATGTTTTACGCATTGATCCGTTATAAAGAGCGGCGGCTGGGTGGTAGAGTGGCAAAAATGTTTGCTTCACTCGGACTTTAGGGCCTAGCTCGATTACCTGCATGAGAGGCTCACCGTGAGCTTCACCAATAGTGAGATTCGGGAAAAAAACATTGGCAGCGTGCCGACCCAAAAAAACTATCAGTTTGGGTCGTAAGGCGTCGATTTCCTGATACAAAATGTGCATACAGGCCTTGATTTCGGCGGCGCTGGGATCACGGTTCTTGGGTGGTCGGAACTTGACGATGTTAGTGATAAAAACATCCTGCCGCTCGAGGCCAATGCTAGCAAGCATGGCGTCGAGGAATTTACCACTAGCTCCGACAAAAGGACGCCCGAGTTGGTCTTCCTTGGCACCTGGTGCTTCGCCAATTATCATTAGCTCGGCACTGGCGCTTCCCTCTCCTGGTACGGGGTTCAAACAAGATTTGGCGAGCTCAATATCTATAGCGCGGTTAGCGATAACACTGGCGATAGAATCTAGCTTGGCTTGCCGCTTATCTTGTTTCATTTATCCCCCCAGTTCTGCCCAGCTAATAGTTGGGCAGACTCTGGAGCGACAAGGGGTCTTACTTGGCGGCCTTAATCGAAAGGTTGAGCCGTCCGCGGTCGTCGATTTCGGTCAGCTTTACCTTGACCTCGTCGCCTTCGTTGAGTTCCTTACGAATATCCTCGACACGCTCGTCGCGGATTTGGCTGACATGGACCATGCCTTCTTTGCCAGGCATAATCTCGACGAAAGCACCGAAATCCATGACCTTAATAACCTTACCATTATACACCTTGCCAACTTCTGGTTCAGCTACTATTGCCTCTATCATTTCCTTGGCAACTTGAGCGGCACCCGAATCGGCGCTAGATATCATAATTAGGCCGGAATCCTCGATATCGATATCAACACCAGTCTCAGCGGTGATGCGCTGGATTGTTTCGCCACCCTTGCCAATAACTTCGCGGATTTTATCGGGGTTAATTTGGAGCTTCGTGATGCGTGGCGCATAGGGGCTGAGATCAGCACGGGGCTTATCTAAAACCTTGTTCATAGCAGAGAGGATTTCGGCTCGGCCCTGCTGGCCTTGCTCGAGAGCAGCTTTGAGGATTTCAAGGCTCAGACCTTTGAGCTTGATATCCATCTGGACTGCTGTAACGCCTTGGCTGGTACCAGCTACCTTGAAGTCCATATCGCCAGCAAAATCTTCGGCGTCTTGGATGTCTGAGAGTATTACGTACTGGCTAGGGTCAGCGTGGTTAACGATTAGACCCATGGCGATACCACTAACTGGGCTCTTGATCGGTACACCAGCGTCCATGAGGCTCAAGCTGCTGCCGCAAGTGGCGGCCATTGAGGTTGAGCCAGCGCTACTTAGTATTTCGGTAACAATTCGAATGGTATAAGGAAAGTCTTCTTTGGTCGGCAAAACAGCTTGCAGGGCTCGTTCGGCCAAATTGCCGTGGCCTATTTCGCGGCGGCTAGTAGAGCGCATTGGACGAGCCTCGCCAATCGAAAAAGATGCGAAGTTGTAGTGGTGCAAAAAGAACTTTTCGGTGTCTTCGTCCATACTTTCTATTTGCTGGGCGGCACCGGCCGGAGCCAGTGTGGTTAGGGTTAGGGCTTGGGTCGCACCGCGCGTAAATAAGCCGCTGCCGTGAGTCCTTGGAATAATACCAACCTGCATGCTCAATGGTCGGATCTCGGTGTTTTTGCGGTTATCTGGTCGGGTGGCTTCTTCAAGAATAGCTCGGCGGATTTCGGCATCGATGATTTTTTCGAAAGTTATCTCGATATCTGGGTGGCCGTAGCGAGTTTTGCCATCGTCTTCGACGTCGTCTGGTAACAGTCCGAATTCGGCCATTACCTCGTCGTGTAATTCGCCAATCGCCTCGTGGCGTTTAGATTTGTCGGCGTGCCGAACACGCTCGCCCAAGCGGGTTTTGAGGTATTCTCCAATTTTGAGCTCGACTTCGGCGTTTGGTTTAAATAGCTCAAAGTCTTTTTTTGTAATGCCGAGGTCTTTGACCATTTTGTTTTGTAATTCAATGACCGGCTGCCAGGCTTTAATAGCCAGCTCGAAGCCATCGAGAATGACAGCTTCCGAGACTTCTGAGGCGACCGACTCGACCATCATTATGGCGTCTTTGGTGCCGGCAACGGTGAGGTTTAGTTTGCTATCGAGCTGCTCGGTGAGGGTGGGGTTAACAACCAGCTTGCCGTCGATTTGGCCAATACGAACCGCTGCGACAGGGCCCTCAAAAGGTGTGCCAGCCAGCATTAAAGCTGTGGAAGCAGCAATAATAGAGACCACATCGGGTTCGTTTTCGAGATCAACACTCAAGACCGTAATTACTACCTGCACATCATTGCGGTAGCCTTTGGGAAATAGCGGGCGGATTGGGCGGTCGATAAGTCGAGCTGTTAGTATCGCCTTGTCCGAGGGCCTGGCTTCGCGTTTCATGTAGCGGCTTCCAGAAATCTTTCCGGAGGCGTACCAACGCTCTTCGTAGTCGATCATTAATGGGAAGAAATCGGTGTCGGGCCTCGGTTTGGGTTCGACTATTGCAGTTGCTAGTACCATGGTGTCGCCGTAGCGAACGGTGACTGCACCGTCGGCCCTAAAGGCCATATTGCCTGTTTCGATTATTAGTTTTTTATCAGCAAAATCGGTTTCGAATTTGAAGGTTTTGCCTCCAAAAGGATGAATTATTTCCATTTTATTTATATACCTTTCTTAAAGGACTCAAGATGATAGTTAGTTTCGGAATCAATTGATCAATTCGTATTAGATCAATCCGTTCCGCCACTATCTATGATTAGCTACGATTAGCTACGAGACCTGAGATTATTTATTAAGCATTATTTATTAATTACAATGTACTGACCCGGGAAAAACTATCGGCGTAGTTTGAGCTTTTTGACGAGCGCTTCGTAACGCTTGGCGTCTTTTTTGCTCAAGTAATCTAGCAATCGGCGTCTTTTGCTGACCATAGCCAGTAAGCCACGACGAGAGTGGTTGTCTTTTTTGTGCTCCTTGAGGTGCTCGGTCAATTGCTTGATCTGCTCCGTAAAAAGCGCAACCTGAACTTCGGCCGAGCCAGTGTCTTTGGCGTGGATACCGTTGTCTTTCATTACCTTAGCTTTGATAGTCTTTTGAATCATTATGGGACTATCTTAACAGATACCAGCAAATTAATCAATGCTTAGGGCGTCTTTCAAATCGAATTGCCCAATTCGAGTGCGCACAATTTTTGTACAATAAGCACCAGTTTTTAGCTCTTCGCCGATCGTGCGAGCCAGCGACCTAATGTAGGTACCAGAGCTAACATCGGCTTTTAAGCTAACATTTGGGTAGTGGTAAGCAATAATTTCAAAACTTGCAATGCTCACCTCGCGGCTGGGCATATCTGGTGTTTGGCCTTGTCGGGCTAGCTTGTAGGCACGCTGGCCACCAATCTTGATGGCCGAATAAATCGGTGGGGTTTGGGTTATTACCCCTGTTAGGGCTTTTATAACTTCAGCTAATCTGGCTTTAGTTGGTTTGGCATCAGAGACCTTAGTTTTGTCACCCTCTAGGTCGTCAGTGCTAGAAAACTCACCAAGCTTTATATCAAATTGGTATGTTTTGTCGAGTTTCGAATAGTCGCCGGCTTGCCTGGTAAATTCCTTACCGACCAAGACTATCAAAAGGCCTTCGGCTTCTGGGTCGAGGGTGCCGGCGTGGCCAACCTTTTTGATGCCACTGGTGCGTCGCACTTGAGCCACCATACTAAAACTACTTCGGCCTCGAGGCTTGTTTATTAGGTGTAGTCCTTCTGATTTGATATCCATAGTTTATATTGTAGCTTAAAAGTTAGCTAAAGTGCGGACTAGGCTTGGGCGGCAGTTGGGCCAATTTTGCCCTGGAAAGGTCCAGGCTTAAAGGCTTCGTCTGTGTCTTGAAAATCGCCTTTAGACCAAATTAGATCTTTTTTTTTGAGCCGTTGTGTTGGACTTCGCTAGCCTTGGTCTCTGGAGCTTTAGTTTTTGGAGTATCTTCTGGAGCCTTATTATCTGCAGTACCAATTGCTGACTCGGTTTCGGCAGCTATTTGAGCCTGCTTGATAGCCTCTTTAATGCTAGTTGCAGCGGTCGCATCCGGAGCTACAGCCTCGATATTGGGCTCTTTAGCAGCAGTTGGAGGCTGAGGGTTGGCGGTTATTGGGTTCGGTTTGTTGTATGGCGCAGGAGATGATGTAGGCTTGGGAGTATTATTAGATTGCAAAACCCTTACAATCTCTTGCTGTTTGGCGCCAGCTGCTAGCATCTGGGCGGCAACCGTCATAGACTTGGCGGTTGTATCTGGGGTAGTAAAGTTGTGGGTGGCAGTAGTAATACCAGTATATAATGCTGTGGCGATCGATTCATCGACCATTCCCTGCTCTAGGGACTCAAATAGCGATACTAGCATTTCGCAGACTGAGCTAGAGTTTTGATCGATATAATTGACACTACCGTACTCTTCGTTGATGCGATGATAATCGATATTAATAAGGTGAAGGCCGTCGAATATAGTTGGGTTTTTTTCGACAATTTTATCGAGTTTTATAATCTGTGGTACGCCTAGCGCAATAACTAAATCGAACTTAAATGGACCTTGCTCAAAGCTAACATCGCCGGCCTTAAAGTTGCCATTGAGGGGTGTAATCGTGACATCTAGCCTGTCGCCTTCGACATTGTATTTGAGCTTATCAACCACTACGGAATGCATTGCAACGCTAATTATAAAGTCGCGCACACCCTGGATGTCGTTACTGATAAATTGGGTATCGAAAAGCTCGGCGCTCTTGGGTAGTGCGTCGGTAATAACAATACTGGCCTGCTTTTGGAGCTTATTTAGTGCTCGCTGGGTAGCGATTGCAGCCGCAAGCTGATCGTTGCTTGGCTCTCGCCCTGTAACAATCACGATATTGTGAGCTTGCTTAATGAGCTCGCTGGCTTGCTGTTTTGGGGTTAAATCATTTTGCATAATATTTGCGTAGTTATAATTATTGTTATCTTCTTAAACAATGGGTTATTATACACGACATAAGCGTTATTGTCAAGGTATAAGAGCCTTCAAGCTCGGTGGGGCTACCCCCGCTATACTTTCCGCCACAGATCGCTAGTAAATTAGTGAGCTCTGGTGGTCGCCCCAGGGTGGATTCCTGGGGCGTTATTGTTTGGTGACGGCCAGACTTCTCTAGCCTCACGGAGCTTCCCCGTGATATTGCGGGCGGTTGTTTTACAAGAGTGCCATACTCTTGCCGTTCGAGAGAAGCTTGGGCTGTCGGTCGGGCAGTACCGACTGTATGGTACTGGGCTAGCACCCCACATCCTCAATTCTCTCTTCGGAGTCGATGCAAACCATACGCATAGGCAATTGTGATGGTGCCCGCAATTGCTGCTACCGCAAACTTAGTCTTGTATGGTGCACTGACCAGCAAGACGTATCCCATGGTGATTATGCAGATCCAAGTCGCCACCTCTAGCAGTCGGAGCTTCATTTTTTCTCCTTTGATGCAAGGTATATTTGCCTCAAAATTATAACATAACCTCAAAATGGTACTTAACAAGTGCGCCTCAATCGTGGCAAATACCCTTTACAGATGAGGCATTATCAGGTATACTTATGCCTATCACTATTTATTAAGTAATTTACTCTTTAAAAAGAAGGATTAATCGTTATATGCCAGTAATCAAATCAGCTATCAAGAGAGTCCGCCAAGAAAAAAAGCGCAAAGCTTATAATATTGGTGTAAAGACATCTGTAAAAGCCAAGTTTAAAGCTGTTCGCGACGAAGTTGCAACTGGCAAAGTCAAGAGCAACGAAGAGCTAGTTGCTGCTATTAAAGCTATCGACCAAGCTGTACGCAAGGGCGTTATCAACAAACACAGCGCCGGCCGCAAAAAGAGCCGCCTAACACTTGCCTACAACTCAGTAGCCGAAAAGGCTTTTGGAACCGAGCCTGCCAGCAAGCCTAAGGCTAAAAAAGCTGCCGTCATCAAGAAACCAGCTGCAAAAAAAGCTGCTACCATCAAAAAGACAGCTACCAAAAAAGCTGCTCCAAAAAAATAGAAGACTATCAGGCTCTACATACATACCGAGCTAGCATTTAAAAAACCTCCAAAACGGAGGTTTTTTAGTTTTTAGAGCTGGGCTCTTAGTTACAAAGGCTATAAAACAGCCCGTTCATGGCTTCTTCGGACGACAGTGCACCAGTTTTGGTAGCAATGTCGGCCTCGGCGATGAGCTGATAGGCCCCTGAGATATCTTCGATATCTAGCCCCTTGACCAAAGGCAGGGCTTTTTGGGTTGAATACGGCGATATTTTGTAGGCCTGATTGAGCTGAGGGTTATTGATAATAACCAGCATCAATACCCGGAACTGATAAATAATAGCCCCTAGTATCATCTGGTCGGCGTAGCCCTGCAGCTTAAGGCTTTTGTATAATTTTATTACTCGCGGTAAATCCTTACGCACCAAGGCTTCGGCCAAGATGAAGGCGTTGTTTTCAAGACTCGGCGTAGCCAGCTCGTCGACCGAAGCCCGAGAAATATCGCTGTTGTAGCTGGCCAGCTTGGCTATTTCGTTATGCAAACTCCACTGGCTCTCGCCCACTAGGTCGATGAGATAGCCAGCTAGCTGGCTATCGAGCGTAGCACCTGCCCTGTGGGCCTCGACCAGTGCCCATTTTGTTAGCTCGACTCGGCTAGGCCGCCTAAACTCCGTAGCGCCCTTAACCTTACTAAGGCTCTTATAAAGAGTGGTACGCTTATCCGGATTGGGGTCGATAATCACCAAATTGGTACTCTCGCTGGTGTTTTGCAATATAGCATCAATCTGCTTTTGGCTTGGCTTCGATTTGGGTAGATTGGTCAAAACAATCAGCCGACTACTAACAAACATCGGCATCGCGGACAAATTAGCAATCAGACTATCACTACCCTGCTCGAGGGCATCGATAGTTTGCATATCTCCCTCGGATCCTGTTTTTTTGATATATTGAGATTTTATTAGACTCAGCTGGCGACTGATTGCATAACTATTTTCGCCATATAAATACAAGATCATTTTTAAAACCTCTGCTTTCGAGCTTAATTATACTTCATATCAGTGCAGGTGTGGCTAAAAGGTGCTGGCTAGCCTGCAAGTTTTGGCACTTTTTGACAGTGTGGACAGATGTGAGTACCCCTGCCTGCGGCGCGGATCTTGATAATTTTATGCCCGCAGTTGGGGCAAGCGCTACCCTCTTTGCGAAAAACCTGAGCAAATTTTAAGTAGCTGCCTTTGTTGCCCTTGGCATCGACGTAATTTCGGTCGCTGCTCCCGCCTAAACTAATACTGAGGCTCATGACCTCTCTTACTGCGTTAAAAAGCCTTTTGAGCTTCACAGCGCTAACATCGCCAACTTTGGTAAGGGGGTGGATTCTGGCCATAAAGAGAGACTCGTCGGCATATATGTTGCCAACCCCGGCCAGTACCGTCTGGTCTAGCAGGGCGGCCTTGATGCTAGTTTTGGAGCGCTTTTTAAGAGCCGAGCCAAATTGCTCAAAAGTATAGCTATCTTCGAGTGGTTCGGGGCCGAGCTTTTTCAAAAAAGCATTGTTTTGATACAGGCCGTCGCTTGGCTCGAGCTTGACCCAGCCAAATTTGCGCTGGTCGTTAAAAAATAGCGTGCCGCGGGTAAGCTCCATGATGACCCTTGTAGATTTGTCGGGAAGTTTATCGACCAAGCTAGCGTTAGGGTGCCCTCCCCCGAAGCCACGGCCAGATTTTGGCCGATACACCAATTGCCCAGTCATCTTGAGGTGTATCAAAATACTATAACCACTACTTAGTGGCATAATTATAAGCTTGCCGCGGCGCTGAACTGATTGGACTGTGGCACCAATCAGCTTGCTGGCCATCAGCGCCTCACTTATGGCCAAGCTCTTTGGCCAGTCACAAGTAGCTGATATTACCTTTTGCGTAGGCATAAACTCTTGTAAGCCGAATCGAACTGTCTCGACTTCAGGCAGCTCAGGCATTTGGTGATTTCTGGTTTGAATTGTTCATTAGTCCATTATACCTGATAATTAAGCTTTACTTTTATACAATTTTGTTATATTATGTTTTATTGAAATCCGTACCTACTACCGAAAGGTGTTTGTTGTCCAGAGCGAGTATTCCAGAGACAATAAAAACTTTAGCAGCCGTCGCGACCATCTGCATTGCCGCCATGGCATGCATGATTGTCGTCATTAGCCTGCCCTGAACCATGAGGAGCTACCGTGTCTTATATCAGCAGAAGCAAGCTTGAAGGCCACGGCCTTGTCGCTAAACTCATCAGAATGACAAAACGGCTCGACCTGTATAGCTACCAGGAGCAGCAAATTGTTAATACAAAACGGTCACAAAAAATGATTGTTCGTTTCATGCACGAACACCAAGTAATGTTTTTTGAGTTTGAGGGCTTTGGCGACCTGCTCGGTCAGGAAGCCACCCTCTACTCAGGGAATGTTGAAATATCGAGTGGATTTATTGGAATCAATAACGATGTCTCGCTCTACTATCGATGTCCACTACCAAAAGGTGGTATCTCAGTTACCGTTGCCAATCCCAACGAGCCTAGCTTTTATTAGCTAGGCTCGCTTTATTTATTGGCTATTTGAGATCCCCCCAGCTAGAGCCTTGGCGAACTTCTGCGACAATAGGAACCTCGAACCGATGCACCCCCTCCATAGCCTGCTTGATAATCTCGGCGATTTTATCAGCATCTGCCTTGGGACATTCGGCTATTAATTCGTCGTGAATTTGCAGTAGCAAGTTTGCTTGCTCTGGGGCCTTCTTGCCCTCATTAAAATGCTCTAGTCTGTTGGCTATGTCGACCATTGCTAGCTTCATCATATCGGCCGCTGTACCCTGGAGAGGCAGGTTGACTGCAGCTCGTTCGGCAGAGGCACGAACTATAAAATTGCTAGAGCTAACATCTGGGCATGGGCGGCGGCGTCCAAAATATGTTTCGGTGTAGCCTTCGTCATGGGCAAACTTCTTAATACTAGCGATGTATGCAGCAACGCCTTTGCGCAACCCAAAGTAGCTGTCTATAAACTCTCGGGCTTTATCGTAATCGAAACCCGTAGCAACTGATAGCCCGTGGGGGTTCATACCGTACAGTACTCCAAAATTGATGGTCTTGGCGGCGTAGCGCATTTCTTTGGTTACTTTTGCTGGCGCAACGCCAAACATTTCGGCAGCGGTTAGTGTGTGGATGTCAGCCCCGCTCTTAAAATCGTTGATCATTGGCTGGTCTTTAGCTAACTCGGCAGCTAGGCGCAATTCTATTTGGCTATAATCGGCCGAAACCAGCACCTTGCCTGGGCTTGCCACAAAAGCCTTTCGTATCTCTCGGCCCATCTCGCTGCGAATCGGTATATTCTGAAGGTTCGGATTAGTACTGCTGAGGCGTCCCGTCTGGGCAATAGTTTGGTTGTAGCTGGTATGGATGCGGCCGTCTGGCTTAACTAGCTTTGGCAAAGCATCGACATAGGTACTGGCGAGTTTTGTTAGCTCTCGATACTCGAACATCATATCGACCAGCTCATGCTTGCCACGTAATTTTTCGAGCTCACTGGCAGCAGTACTAATGCCAGTCTTGGTTTTTTTAAGGCCTGCCGTTGGTATCTTGAGCTTTTCAAATAGCACAACCTGAAGCTGAGCCGGCGAGCTAATGTTGAATTCGCCGCCAGCAAGCTTCCAGATATCGGTTTGTAGCTGGCTGATTTTTGAAGCGTACTGAACCGATAGTTTATTCAAGAAATTCGAGTCTAGCTCGACCCCGCAATACTCCATATCGCCAAGCACCGCAATTAGCGGCCACTCCATTTGTTCGGCAAGTTCGGAAAGTCGCCCGATTGCCTTCAGGGCTTTTTGCAACTTCAGGTACAATCGCCAGCTAATATCGGCGTCCTCGGCGGCATACTGGCCAGCCTCTTTAATGGGAACTGCGTCAAAAGTTCGTTGGTTTTTGCCTTTTGGTCCAATCAGCTCCTCGATACCTATCATTGATATTCCGAGCTCATTATAGGCCAGCTGACTGAGGCTCTGGGCCCGGCCGATGGGGTTTATAAGATAAGCTGCGACCATCGTATCGAAAACAATCGGCCCGAGTCGCAGATCGTTAAACGGGCGCATCATAACATAATCGTATTTGATATTGTGCCCGACCTTGCCAATTTTATCGTCTTCTAGGATAGGGCCAATCAGCTCTACAAACTTGCCGTAGTCGATTTCGGTTTTCTCGGCGTGGGCGAGCGGCACATAGTACGCCTCGCCGGCCTTGAAGCTAAAAGATGCACCTACTAACTCGGCGTCGATTTGGTCGGTACTGGTGGTCTCGGTATCAAAAGCAAAGTCTTTTTGCTGAGACAGCAGCTTGGCTAAGTCCTGCAGCTCGGAAACTTTTGTGATGAGCTGGTACTTGGCATCTTTGAGGTGTTGGCGGTTAAACTCTGCGGCGTCATTTTTGTGTTCATCAAAGGCTTCGGTTTGGTCGTCCGTGACTTTTTTATTCGGCAGTTTGGCCAGCAGGCTCTTGAACTCGAGCTGATGAAAAAGGTCGTAGACACTTTTCTTGTCGTACTCGTGTATAACTGCGTCTTTGAGGTCAAAATCGAGCTTCAGATCGAGCTTGATGGTCGATAACTCTTGGCTCATATAGGCACTATCTTTACCGAGCGTCAGCTTTTTGGCTACTGCAGGCTTTATATTATTAAGGTTTTCATAAATGGTGTCTAGGTCGTGATACTCCCTAACCAGCTCGGTGGCGGTCTTGTCGCCGATACCAGAAACGCCCGGGATATTGTCGCTAGTATCGCCCTTGAGTGCCTTATATACAATAAACTCTTTGGGGTTAACGCCATACTTGTCGATGACGGCTTGGGTATCATAAATAAAGGTATCGCTAAAACCCTTGCGCATCGTAAATACCGTTGTGCCGTCACTTACCAGCTGAAGCTCATCCATATCGCCCGTCACTACTACGACATCGACCTGGTCCTGGTACTGTGCACTGAGTGAGCCAATGATATCGTCGGCTTCAAAGCCAGGCATCTCCAAGAGCGGAATATTGAAGGCCGCAACCACAGCCTTGGTTGTTGGGAACTGATCGTAGAGTTCTTGATCGGCCTTTTTGCGGGTGGCCTTGTATTGGTCGTACTGGTCGTGTCGAAAAGTTTTGCCTGGCGCGTCCCAGGCCACAGCGACGTAATCTGGCTTGAGCTCACGCAACGCCAAGAGCATCATCATCGTAAAGCCATACACCGCGTTGGTCGGAGTACCATCTTTGGTCGTCAAGTGCGGAATTGCATGGTAGCCCCTATGGACTAAGGCATGGCCGTCGAATACAACTAGTTTTTTGCGTTTGTTCATACTTAAAATTATACACCTTATCTTATCAGCAAATTAGCAAAATATAACGCTGATGTGCTTTAATGTAACTATGAGTGAAAAATCATTCCCACATGAAGCCGATGATTTCCCCAGGAATAGAGCTTTCTATGCAGAAAGTCTTAAGGACGATATAAAAAAAGAAACCAATCAGCACCTACCTGACCCAGGCGAAGAAACAGGTAAGCCAGGAGATTTGGGTGGTGGATACAATAGTCTAAACGAGGGCCAAATTACCCCTCCGCCAACCGTAAATCGTTACTGGCCCAACCAAGAGCAAAGAGCTGCTGGCCGAGAAGGCATCAAGAGGTCTCGTGAAGCACTCAAGCGACCTAAAGACCCTGAAGCTACTACCGAAGATCCTAGCTAATGTAGTCTCTGAGTCGTTTGCTGTCTTTGTGCTTGCGCAGCTTAGTGAGGGCTTTGGCTTCGATTTGGCGGATTCGCTCTCTGGTTACACCAAACTCCTGCCCGACTTCTTCGAGTGTGTGGCTTCGGCCGTCTTCAAGACCAAAACGCATGCGCAGTATCTTTTGCTCGCGTGGCGTGAGGAGCTCGAGGGTATCGTCGATGTGCTCTTTGAGCAGCTCGTAGGTAGCGGCTTCTTCTGGGCTGACGGTATCTTCGTCTTGAATAAAGTCACCCAAACTAGAATCTTCGTCTTCACCAACTGCGGCATCAAGGCTGGTGGTGTCTTGGGATATTTTAAGAATATGGTTTACTTTATCGACATCGATTTCCATTTCTGCAGCTAGCTCCTCTGGTAGTGGCTCGCGACCTAGCTCTTGAGTAAGTCGACGCTGGGTACGGATAAGTTTGTTGATTGTCTCAACCATATGGACAGGAATTCTGATGACCCTGGCTTGGTCGGCGATAGCGCGGGTGATGGCTTGGCGAATCCACCAAGTAGCGTAGGTACTAAACTTAAAACCTTTGTGATAATCAAATTTTTCGACGGCTCGGAGCAGGCCTGTGTTGCCCTCTTGGATGAGGTCGAGTAGGTCTAGCCCTCGGCCAATGTATTTTTTGGCGATACTAACCACGAGACGCATATTGGCTTCAGCCAGAGCGTCCTTGGCAGCTTTATCGCCCTTTTCGATTCTTTTGGCGAGCGATACTTCTTCGTCGGCGGTGATGAGTGATATTTTGCCAATTTCGCGCAAATACAAACGCACTGAATCGTCGGCGATATCCTTGATGTTGGCTTCGCTGGTGGCGTTTTCGACATCTTCCTCTGGCTCTGTCTCCCAAAGCTTATCTTTTTGGTCGGTAACTTCAATGCCTTTATCGATGAGTTGCGAATACAAGTCGTCGAGCAAATCGACGCTGTCTTCGGCCTCGGGAATAGTGGCCTGGATTTCTTGCTGGGTCACAAAGCCCTGCTGTCGTCCTTTGACGATTAGCTTTTCAATTGCTTCACTAAAATCATTTGTTAGTTTTGGCTCAGGAGTAGATTTGGCTTTTCTAGGCATGTAGTTATTAATCCTCGTTTAATAGTGCTTGATAATCTCTTAGTAGCTGTTTTGTTTTTTTGGTGTCTCCAGAGGCCTCGGCTTCTGATAGCTGTCGGGCCAATTGGTGTTTGGCGTTTTGTCTGTTGATTTCTTGGATCCTAGCAACCTGGGTGAAGGCTTCGAGCCTAATGTCGTGCGCCGTCAAATCGGCGTAATTTTGTTCACCTCTTAATGAAAGAATTTTAACATAATTTTCCTCTTTAGGCAATGCCTTTAGGATCGTCGCGAACTTTGCTTTCGGTGATTTTTTGATAACCTTGAATATCCTACGGTGCAGCTCCGAGGACTGATCCAAATCTAGGTCGTCAAGTGATGAGATGTTTTCAGGGAAAGCCAAGCAGAGTTCTAGCAGTATTTGCTCGAGCTTTTCTTGTCGGGTCAGCTTTCGTTTTTCTGATGGGCTTTTACTTGGGTCGGCTTGCGAGTCGCTATCAGGCTGGAGCTCTGGGTTGGGCTGTGAGTAGGCCGAGGTAGCTGTCTGGGTCTTGGCTAAAACCAATTTGCTAATACTGTCTTCGGTGGTATCTAGCAATTGAGCGACTACTTTAGTGTAATGTTGGTTTTCGATATCATCATGCAAGCTCAAGAGCATCGGTGTAATAAATTTAATAAACTGCTTCTTGCCAGGCGCTGTGGTGGTGCCATATCTACTCTTAGCGATTTCTACTAGGTAGTCTGGGGCGTACTTGGCACCCTCAACCGCCTTCTGCCATTCGGACTTACCTTTTTTGAGAAGTTCATCGGGATCTTTTGCGCCCTTGAGGCTGATGATATCGATTTTGACATCCATCGTGGCTGCGATATCGATGGCCCGAAGCGTTGCAGCAATACCAGCCTCATCGCTATCGAAGCAAAAAGCAATATTGCCAGTTAGGCGGGCTAGCTGTTTTAATTGCAGTTGAGTTAGTGCTGTGCCGCTACTCGCCACGACATTACCAAAGCCAGCATTAGACAGTGCCACAACATCCATATTGCCCTCTACCACAACGGCCAGGTCGGCCTGCCTGATGGCTTCCTTGGCCTGAGCCAGTCCATAAATGGCCTCACTCTTGTTGTAAATGGGCGTTTGGGGGGTATTAATATATTTGGCAGTTTTTTCGTTGCCGAGTATTCTGGCGCTAAACCCCACCACCCGAGCTTGGGCATCGAAAACCGGAAACATCACGCGGGCCCTAAAAAGATCGTAGGCACCTTTGCCCTGCTTGCCCTCGACGCATAAACCCGCGGCAATCAGGTCTTCAACCTTGAAACCTTTTTTGGTCAAATAGTTTGTAAGCGATTCCCAGCTATCAGGCGAGTAACCTAGCTTATAATTCTTGATGGTTGCCGAGCTCAATCCTCTGGTTTTAATGAAGTACTCCTTTGCCTTCTCGTTTTTAGATAAGGACAAATGAAAGTATGCCATAGCCGACTGGCAAGCATCGTAGAGCTTGGTCTTATGGCTGGCGTTGGTTTGGTTCGATCCAGATCTGGGCGTCAGCTTGACTCCAGCTCGCTTGGCGAGCATCTCGAGGGCTTCAGGAAAACTCAAGGCCTCCATCTCCATGACAAAACTAATAACATCGCCGCCCTTGCCCGAACTAAAGTCGTGCCAGATATTTTTGTCAGGGCTAACAATAAAGGATGGTGTTTTTTCGGTCTTAAAGGGGCTAAGGCCCTTAAAGCTCTTGCCGGTTTGCTTTAATGGCACATAGCCACTTATGACATCGACTATGTCGAGGCGCGATTTGACTTCATCTACATCATTCATATATCTATTATAGTCTTACACCGCCGTTATAAAAGCAAACCCAATATCTGACAATCGTACACTTGAAGGTTAATATTTATTCTATTGATGGCTACAAAATTATGAAATAATTGCAAAATAAATTGTCAACTACCTAGTGTTCTCTAATTTATCGAGCAGACCCACAGCAGTTTGATTGCTACTATTTAAGGCTAACGCCTTTTTCAAGCTTTCTATGGCTTTCGGGTTGTCTCCATTGGCTATCAGCAAGATAGCTCGGAGTGTTAATATGTTAGAAATTTGAGCGACAAGATTGGGTCTAAGGGGTGCCTTGGCGCGGATTGTAGCATCATCATAATTCGTCAATATCCTATCGCTAAGCTCAAGTGCCTTTTGGGATTCATTATTGCGGGAAAGGAACCCGATATAGCTGACATATATATCCAAATTATTAAACTGCGAACGACTCAAGGCTAGCTCGTAATTCTGACGGGCAGCTGAATGGTCTCCTTTGATATCGTAGATTTTAGCTAGTAGCAAATAGTTTTGATTATCAAATGGGTCAGCACTAATAGCTTTTTCGGTTAGCTTCCTGGCAGCTTCTAGTCTTTCAGCGCGTGCAGCTTGGTCACCATTGACTGCCTCATTAATTAGATCGGCCGCTTGCATACCAATGATATCAGGGCTATAGAGTAGGGTACCGCTTGCGGCCAATAAGGATTTAGTGCGGTCTTCAGATGTGAAGCCGGTATATTCAGTTACTAAGTCTAGATTCATTTTAGATAAAAAATAATTAAAAGATAATAGGCTTGCCGCTATTATTAAAAATGCAGCTAGACCATAAAATACATACTTCAGCTTAGCTAATATAGGAAGTTGATTTTTAGACAACTCGAGATTGTCATCCGACGCGATGGATACTATACCCAGAAGAATGAGTACTAAAAACAATATTGCCGGGTAAATAAAGTCTGTGCTGAAAAAAGCGTGTGCCAGTACGGCTAAAATACCAACTCCAGGGATTAGAACGTTGTTTTTGTCTCGATTTTTTATAATTGAAGTCAGCAAATAGAGTATAGCCAAGGACAATAATCCAAACCCCACAAGACCTGCTTCGGAGAAAACCTTGAGAAAGATGTTGTGCGGATCGTTTGTCTCGGCCATAGCATTGAGCTGGTAGCTTTGATAAATAGATCTAAAGGTGCCATAGCCAGTGCCCAACACAGGATAGTCTTTTATGATATTTAGGGTGCCAGACCAATAGCTTTCTCTATCGGAAAGGCTATTGCCAAGTGTTTCCTGAACCTGCTTACTGGTGTTGGTTGTATTGATATTGATATTATTTTTAAATACCACAGATCTTATAAAATAAAGTGTCGACGCTAGAAGTATTGAAAGGACTAGCACTTTCAGCAGGCAAAGAATCCACTTTTTCTTTTCTTTGACTAATATGACAAGCAGAACAAGGCACGGAATAAAAATGACGTAGGCGCTTCTTGAGAAAGTTAGCCAGAAGCCAGCAGACAATACTGCAGCAGCCACCAAATAGTAGCTCCTGGCGCGACCTTTTGCCTGTGAATATCTATAAACAGTATAAATTATTACTGGCATCAAATATGCTGCCGTGGCATTCGGCCAGTATAGTAATGTCACAAACCTGCCATCTACGCTGTTTAGCATGTACTCTCCGATGCCCCATATTACAGTCGCTAGCGTAGAGCCAATCCATAGTATCTGCCAAAGGTGATAGAGTTTTTCGTCGCATAAAAATTTGCGGGTTACTTCATATAGCAACCCGCCAACAATCAGCAATGTCACCCCTAGTGTAGTATCGAATCTACTTATGGACCACAAGTATGACATAGCCAGCCAAATACCCAGGGACAAAAGTAGCAACGACAATTTGTTAATGCTCGGTTGAACCTCTTTCTTACTCTGATACAAGCAAATACCTAGCACCATAAGACTGGCTGAATATACAATATAGGCGACCCAATCTAATCCACCTGTCATCCAACTACAAGACAAGAATAGGATACCAGTTAGTGCCAATATTTGATTAAGGGCAAACTTAGTACTTTTAAAATCATGCATTATTAGTATATTATCATCTGGTCTTATGCTTCACAAGTCTTGCACTGCCGTTATAAAAGCAAACTTAAAATAAATAAGTTCAGCTCAATGGTTGAGCCGAACTTTATAAATAACCTTAATACTGCTGCTTAGTGACCGTATATGGTAGGGCTATTAAGCCGTACTGGGTTCTGGCCTTACGAATCTCTTGATCTCGAGCATCGGCATGAGCCTCAACGCGGCGTTTATGTCGGATAGAATCGATAAAGGCCAGGCTATCACTGAGGTCTTTTTTGGTAAAAGCTAGCTGGGTGTTATGACTTCTCGCGTAGTTATCAGCAACCTTACTATAAAGCTTGGTTCTGATAGTTGCGATTTCATCACGGCTGTAACTATCGACCATGTCCCACTGGGCGAGCCAGAGGTTAACAAAATCCAAACACTGAGTGGTTGGTCCAAAATTCTGCCTAGGCTTTTTAACTTTTTTATTATTTAGATTTAGCAAGTAATCAACAGCCGAGCCTAGCTCGGCCTTAGTGAAACCAACCTGTCCAGTCGACAAATAGTTGCTTGCGACCTTCTTAGTCATAAAGCTCTTAATTACTGCCATCTCCAATGGGCTGTAGTTGGATGCCTCGGGCCAATTGGCTTCCCAGTTATCAAGGAAGCTATCGATGAGTCCTTCGGCGTCATTGAGTAGATTAGGTCTTTTTTTCAAGGCTAGCCTTTCTGGTACGGCGCTACGATGCGCGTTTTACAAGACTACTACTATGCCAAGAATTTATCAAGTACTGCCCTTGTTACTGCCAGCGCCAGGTATCGAGTACGTTTTTTGTAACTGTTTTGTCGAATTCGTCTTGGTAGGTCGTAGTAATAGCAACAACCGTGACAGTTTTGCCATCTTGCTGATAGTTTTTGCCCACCAATAGCAATGCTACTAGGGAGTAGGTTTTGCCATCAGTAGCTTTGTATATAACCTGCGTAGCATCGAGACCGTCGAGCTTGATAACATCTGTTGATAGTACTGTTACAGAGGCACTAGATATTGCTAAGTATTCATCAATCTTTTGATAAGGTTCTGTCTTGGTATCCACCGCAATTGTACTAATTGCTTTTTGGCCAAATGTAGAGGTGGCGAAAGTGCAGGTTTCATCTTTAGGCACGGTATTGGGTACATAAAGGGCAAAGCTATAGCACTGTTTAGTGATAGTGGCATAGCCTTCAGGGGGAGTGGCAGGGCCAGAGGTTGGTGTTGGTGTAGGTACCGGTGTAGGTGTCGGTGCTGGTGCTGGGGTTGGAGTCGACTTTTTAGCGATTACTGTAAAGTAATAAACTCCGCCGCCGACTAAGGCGAGGCCCAAAACTACGCCAAGAATAATAAATAAAAGCTTTTTGCTCTTTTTTGGGGGCGGTCCATAGCTACCCATGGAATCTAGCCCAGCTGCTACAGGCGCAAGCTGATCGGCGCCTGGTAGTGCGCCAGGCTGAGCGTAGCTCGGTGGCAATTCTGATGGAGCAGTTACTGGTTGATTATAGCTAACTGGCATCGAATCTGGAGGCATTGCAGGCTGTGGCTCCATTGGCATACCAGGTGGGAGTGAGCCACCAGGTACATCTTCGACAGGTGGTGGGCTAGCGACTGGTGAGCTGGGCAAAACTGGCTGGGGTTCTGCTATGGGCTGCGTTTGAGGTTGCTCGGCAGGCATTGCGGCAGGTATCGGTGCTGTAGCAACATCTGGCATTGGCATATCTAGAGGGTTGGGCTGTACAGGAGCGGACGGCTCGATGGTTGCAGCAATTGGTGGCGCATATGGTGGCTGAGAGGGTGGTGTAGCTATTTCTGGAACAGCGACAGGAGCTACTGGCAAAGTTTGGTCTGAAGTTTGGGCGCCTAGCATACTAGCATCAGCTTGGGCGTCCTGCTGCCAAGCGGGAGCTGACTGGGTTGGGCTGGCTTGGGGCTGAAAAGTCGTACCACCCATTAGCGGGCCTGAGGCGGCGGCAGGCTGACTGGCTGCACCGGCAACACCAGCGGCTGATGTATCGGTCTTGATTTGATCTATCGGAAAGTCGTTGTCTTGTGGTTGCATAATTAGCTTTATTATATCTAAAAAATTTATAAAGTTCTAGTGCTTAGTCAATCAATGCACCTTTTTAATACTATTTTTTTAGTAGATCAGTTAGAGTCTAATGTAATAAACTTTTTTTGAGCTATAATGTAAGTATGAAAAAAATGCTCAAAAAAATTGTTCAGCCAATAATTCCAAAATCATTCATAAATTTTTTACACTACAGCGAATCGCTGGCTGCGGCCCAGAAGTATAAGCACCCAGGCAACAAGATGATTGTGATTGGGCTGGTCGGTAGCAAGGGCAAAACCACAACTGCCAATATGCTGTGGTCGATACTCTCAGCCGGTGGATCTAAGGTCGGGCTTATAGGTACCGCCAATATTCGTTATGGGCAAAAAGAAGAACTCAATCGTTATCACATGACTATGCCGGGCGCTTTTGTGCTGCAGCGGCTGCTCGCAAAAATGTCGGCTATTAATTGTCAGTATGTAATTATGGAGGTTCCGTCGGAGGGTCAGACTCAATACCGACATGTTGGTATTAATTTTGATGTATTAATATTTACCAATGTCACCAATGAGCTAATGGCGGCCCACGACTTTAGCCTCGAAACCCTGCACAAACACAACAAACGCGTCTTTAAGCGACTCGCCCACTCCAAGCGTAAAACTATCGGGCTACAAAAAACACCCAAAATAATTGTTGCCAACATCGACAGCAAAGATGCCCCAAACTACCTTCTGTTTCAGGCTGATAAAAAACTAACTTTTGGCACCAAAGCCAGCGCTGACTACATTATAAAAGATGTCCAAGATACCCAAAACGGCATCAGCTTCGATATTAACAACACAAGCTATAGGGTTAAGATGCTTGGCAAAATAAATGCCGTTAACGCTGCTGGAGCTATCGCCACCGCCACCGCCCTTGGAGCAAATAAAAAAGCCATTGCGTTGGGACTCAGCAAGCTACCAACAATCCCGGGCCGCATGGAAGTTATCGAAGGCAAGCAGCCATTTACTGTGATAGTCGATTACGCCCACGAGCAAGCCAGTATGACCGCACTGATGGACAGTGCGCGCGATATGAAGCCAAAAGGTGCCAAGGTTATTACTCTTTTGGGCGCCGAAGGTGGCGGGCGCGACAAGGCCAAACGCCCCGAAATGGGCGCAATCTGCGCCAAGGGTTCAGATATAATAATACTTAGTAATGTCGACCCCTATGATGACGATCCTATGACAATTCTTGCTGATATCTCTGAAGGGGCGCTTAGCACAGGTGCCGAAAAAAATAAGAATATGTTTATTGTCCCCGACCGCCGCGAAGGTATCCGTAAGGCCCTTGAGCTAGCTAGCAAAGACGACTTGGTGCTAATTACCGGCAAAGGTGCCGAACAGTCGATGGAAATTGGCGGCCAGTCGATAGCTTGGGATGACAGAAAAGTTGTCAGAGAAGAACTGAATAAGTTAGTCGGCTAGGCTTTGTAGGTGCAGCTCTAGGTATATACCGTACTAGGAACATCTCCTCCGTTGAACCTTACAGTGCCGTCAGGATCAATAATGATACTACCAGATGTTATTTCCTTTGAGGCTTCAACCTTCACATCATGGTAATCAGCAATAGACTCAGCGATATTTTTGCCATAGGTCACTTCTCCCGCCGTTGAGCAAGCTTTCAAAATAACCCTGAATCGTTTTCCTAAATGCCTTTGATAGTTATTGGATTTTTGGCTATTTGGTAGGCCTAACAGATAGTCGTCGGTGTCAATTCTTTGCCCTTCCGTACCAAGTAATATTCCTTCCGGGTTGGCGTGCCCATCTATTACGAAGTTTTCCAGGCCGCTGTCTTCTTCGGGTATTCGACCGTTTGCTCGTTCCCTATTGCCAACAGCCACCGCCACCTTTGCCATTTCAGTGCTATCGTTGGCTTCAAAAAAGAAAAGCCCGTCGTCTCCGAATAATTTATGAAAGCTTGAGCCCACGTCATCAACAGCACCGTTCCAATCGGATCTTGCACCTACAACGATATTTTTTACAGTTAAAGCACCGGATTTCCAGCTGATCAATTGTTCATGTAATAATTCGGGCTGATAACGCATAAAATTATAAATGCCAAATGTTTCTACTATTGCCAAAGCCTCTTCGGTGCCAAAACGCTCTACATATGTTGTAAGTGCCTCTGCTTGTTGTGCTATACGTTGACCCTGCTCTGCCAGAGTGCCATCAATATCTTCTGGATTCACGCTAGTTCGCATTTCGTCATTTTTATACAATCTTCGCCTTAATGAAGAGTAGCTAGCCCATGATGCAAACATCTCCTGCGCCAACTGTGGTGGTATGCCAAGACTTTCGAGGCGCTTACTTAGCTCCGGCAAATCTACAATCTTGGGCTTTGATTCAATATTTATTGAGCTTAATTGTCCAATTTCTCTGGCTGGTCGCCAGTACTCTTGATAGGCCAGCTCTGATTCATGACCAATCTTCCAATCGCTGCAATATCTTTCGACTGTACTAGGTTCTTTTCTACTCACTTCAAATAGCCCTCTAACCCCAATGTCTTCGATTGTCAGCCCGTATTTTTGAATTTCATCTATGGATCTGACTATTTCATTGGCGGTAGTCTCAGGATTTTGGCCATTTAGTATTACCTTTTGTATTTCACGGCGCAGAGAATCGTCCAAGCTCTTGATTGATGCTTCTATTATTGAAGCTGCTCGCCCTAATGCAATTGGGTATTCTGCTCTAGCGATATCACTCATAAGAGCTAGGTTTGAATCTGCCGAAACATTGGCCAGCCTTAGGCCTTCGGCAATATTTTTGGCACGCTCTACTGGATTATCGTTGGCATAAAATTGCGCTGATAATCCCTGTATGTAATCATCAGCTATGCCCTTGTCATCGCAATATTCTTTCATTATTTTCAGCGAGGCTATGTCCTCTTCCCTAAATCTTGCCAAATCTACTCCGTAGCCAGGATTTAGCAATCTATAGAGTTCTCGCAAGCCCTTTTGGGGGTCATCCGAACCATACATTGCGTTAGCAGCTTTTAGGGCACTCATAGGGTCTTCAAAGTTTGCAAGTTCTTGTGCAACTGAGCTTATATCTGGATTAAATTCCTCTTCGGCACTTTTGCGCTGGCCCAAAGATTCAATAGCCAGGCTAAGTGAGGCTAAATAGCGGGCAGACTTTTCTTTGTCGCCTATTGATATAACTTTTTTTAGTAAAGTTTTGTTATATTCCTGTAGTTCATATTTTTTAATGGCGTCTATGGAGCCTGCCGTTTTAGCCAAATCACTACCTCCAGACTCCAATAGTTCCGTCAAAGAACTCTGCTGATCTGCGGCTAGCCAAAACTCGCTAGGTATATCAGCTGCTGAATCAGGGTCTGCAGACCTAGTGATTATCCAATCTGTCACAGCTTCACTGACACCCTTAACTTTCAGTTCTTGCCTTAGCTCATCTTGCTTTTGTTGACATAATTTTTCCAACGTTGTCTTGATGTCACTTTTAGTTTTAGGCTCTAGCTCCACATATTCTAAGACGCGCTCTAAGTGCTGTGAATCTTGTGGCGATGATGATACAAGGTCTTTAGCGAGATCAAAATGCCCATCTTGGACAAGCTTTACCACGGCTAAATCAAGAGTATAAGTATAGCTGTCATTTATGCGATACGTACTATTGCCTGCTTGGCGCCTTATTCTGAGATTTCTTAATGCCAACTGTAGCTCATCCTTCGAAGAGGTGGTGCTGGCTTTTTCCAAAATTCCAACCAATTCATCCTCAGGAACATTTTCTATTCCTAGTCTCTTTAGGCTAGCGCTTGTCTCCTCATTTGCTGCTGGGCCTGTAATGTACTCAGAATTCTGGCCATTTTCTTGAGCAAGAGCTTTTAGTTCGTCATAAATAGTGCTCGGGCCTTGTTTGGGCCCGTTTTCACCTGATTTTAATTCTTTTGACATGCTACCAATATTGTAACATAAGGACTTATAATACTAATTTTTCCTTCACCGCCACTGGACACAATCCATTGTGCTTCTTGTCGCACTCTTTGCAGCAAATAAACAGCTGGTGGCAATCTGGCTTGGCGCAATCAATGTATCGGTCGCTAGATTTTTTACAGTGCGCGCATTTGCTCAGCACCTTCTGGCCACTCTTGCTGTCGCCGTTGGTTGTCATGCGCTCATCAAACACGAAGTTTTTGCCTATAAAGTAGCCGTCGGGGTATTTTTCGAGGTATTTTACAATCCCGCCTTCTAGCTGGTAGACATCGGTAAAGCCCTCTTCGGCAAGTAACGCTGTGGCTTTTTCGCAGCGGATTCCGCCAGTACAGTATGTAACTACTTTTTTATTCTTATCTATCTTCAGGTTCTTGATTTTTTCGGGTAGCTCATAAAACTTGACCGTGTTGGGCTGTATCGCACCGTCAAACCGCCCAACCTCGTACTCATAATTATTGCGCATATCTACCACCACCATATCTTCGCCCCTTTCAAAGAGCTGATGCATTGATTTAGGCGTTAGGTATTGGCCGGTTTTTTTCATATCGACCTTTTTACCGAGCGTCACTATCTCGGGCCGGTACTTGACTATCATTTTTGGGAAAGGCATTTTACCAGCCGGGGTACGTTTGAATACGATACCTCCAAAGCTCGGGTGGGCGTTCATGTACTCAACATATTGCCTGAGCTCGGAGCGATGGCCGGCTACGGTACCGTTAATTCCCTCTTCGCTAATTAAAATACGGCCCTTCAAGCCGATGCCAGTACAGACCAGCTTGTGCTGTGTGGTTTCGAACTTCGGGTCAGCGATATCTACGAATTTATAATAAAGTAGTACAAAAATGTTATTCGACATAATCCAAAGATTATAGCAATAAATAACTTCTTATTCCAGGAGAGCATGCTTGCTTTAGATATTGATATCTGGTAAAACTTATAACGATGCTTATCAATATTTCCGACCTAGAGGAGAAGCATGGCACTAGAACTACAAGACAGACTGTTCGAACTTCCGGATATCCAGCCGCCCTGTAATTTCAGGAGGGCCCTACTTAAACTTAGCGGTGAAGCCCTCATGGGCAGCCAAGAGTCTGGCATCGATGCCGATGTCATCAGAAGATTTGCTCAAGAAATTGTGATCGCTCGTCAAGATCTTGATGTAGAGCTAGCCGTGGTGGTAGGTGGCGGCAACTTCTGGAGAGGCAAGCAGCATCCAGAGATGGACCGCAACCAAGCAGATTTCGCGGGCATGCTGGCAACAGTAATGAACGGGCTTTGCTTGCAAGACCACCTCGAAAAGCTCAATCAACCAACTCGAGTTATGTCAGCAATTAGTATGGAGAAGGTTGCCGAACCCTACATTCGACGGCGTGCCATCAGGCACCTCGAAAAAGGTCGGGTTGTAATCTTGGCTGGAGGCACAGGCAACCCGACCTTCACTACCGATACTGCAGCCGCACTACGGTCGGTCGAAATCGAAGCCGAAGTACTGCTGATGGCCAAAAATGGTGTCAATGGAGTTTACTCTGCAGACCCCAAAACTAACCCTGACGCAGTTCGCTACAAGGAGCTAACCTACCTTGATATCATCAATGATGATCTACAAGTAATGGACCCCACGGCCGCAACCCATGCCATGGAAAACCATATGCCGATTGTTGTTTTCGATGGTTTGCGCGAAGGTGGCCTCGAGGAAGCCCTCGTCAACCCATATTCGGGAACCGTTATTAAATAGCTCTCTCTAGAGAGCTCTACTAGTCGCTTGCAATTACTGCAGGCGACTATTTTATTTATAATTAAGATTTACGGCGGCGTTTTTTGATAACGAAAGTTATGAAAGCTATAATAGCTACAAAATAAATTCCGAGCACCAATAGTAGAGCTGAGTCGTTGAGCACCGCAAAAAATGGCAGGATAAAAAACAACCCGAGCCCTAGCACTAACAATCCGATTACGACATCGCCAAATACTCCGGCTTGGTAATCTTCGTGCGGTGTTTGGTAGGATTGGTTCTCGTGCTTCTTTTTATGTTCATGCTTGGCGTGGCTGTTTTTGCTCATTTTAAAGTCTTTCATATTATTTATATTAAATATATTCTAACTCTTTTTTAGGATTAATTCTATCTCATCAAGGGCCTCTTGTGGCGAGTGAGTCTCCATTAGTTTGGCCCGAACTTTGGCCGAACCGTCGAAGCCACTAATATAGAGCTTGAAGAATTTCTTGAGTGGCTCAAATGATTTGCTATCTCCCCAAGTTTTTTGATAGAGGCCAATATGCTCTACCAGGATTCCTAGCATCTCGGCTAGGCTGTGCTCAGTTTGGGTTTCGTCGAAAACAAATAAATTTTGAAATACTCCCCGCCCAATCATAACTCCATCGACTCCGGTTTGTTTGGCTCTATCACTAGCCTCTGCCCTAGTGAGGACATCGCCATTACCAATTATGACTGTATTGGGCGAAATCTCATCGCGCAAAGCGACGGCCTTTTTGACTTCGTCCCAATGAGCAGGCACTTTGCTCATTTCTTTTTTGGTGCGACCATGCACAATAATGGCATCTAGCTTTTGTTGCAATAAAAACCCAATCCATTTTTCGGTATCGATAGTGTTAAACCCAATGCGAGTTTTAACACTAACTGGCACCTTACCATTGGCACCCTTAATCGTTGCGGCTATTACCTTGCTGGCTAGTTCGGGGTTTTGGATCATCGCGCTACAGGCGCCTTTTTTGATCATATCTTTTACGGGGCAGCCCATATTGATATCAATGCCGGCAAAGCCCATGGCAACCAAGTCTTGAGCCATAGTGAAGTAGTTGTCAGGATTAATACCCCAAATCTGAGCAATTACAGGGCCTTCGCTAGGACTTAAACGCAAGCGTGAGCTGATAGCTTCTTTACCGGGGCTACAATAGCCGTCGGCATTGGCAAATTCGGTCATCATCAGATCAGCTGGCGCATGCTTGGCGACTATTTGTCTAAAAACCGTGTCTGTTACGTCGTCCATCGGCGCCAAAACACAAAATGGTTGTTTAGATTCTTTAAGATTTTGCCAGATGTTATTCATATATTTTGGATTTAAAAATGAGAATGCTCTGAATACTTTTTTAGTATCAGGCTATGGACTATCGTCTTGTCGTCTCCATAGACCTTGCTCTGGTGGGTAAAATGCTCTAGTAGGTCGTTATTGACCGGCTCATAAATAAACCCCCTCAGACCCTCAACGTTACGACATACCACCACCGCGCCTGCAGGCATAGTATCGCAGATTTGACGCATGATTAGCGGCTTTGGTTTGGCCAATGCTGCCACAACGATATGGGTATAACCCGAGTAATCATGCTCCGCCGCGTCACAATACCTGATGCTAATTGTCTTATCTAGCCCCAGCTCAGATATAATTTTGGTGGATAGAACAACAGCTTCGGGATTATTGTCTATAATTGTGATTTTACAATTATTCTGTTTGCTATAGGCGATTGCTGTTTCGGGAAACGGCCCTCCACCAATAAATACAACTTTTGATTCGGGCGTAAAACCAGCTTCTAGGGATTCCTTTTTAGCAAACTCAAAGGTACGGCCGATGAATTGATCCTTAAGAAAGTCTATTTTGCCAGAAACGATATCGAGGTAGGTGGATGTCTCCAGAAAAACCTCAAACAATTCATAAACGCGTCGAGTTTGGTGAGCTAAATTACGAAAGTGTGCAGTATCTAAAAGCTCCTTCGATAGTTCATTGTACTGACGATCACGAGCGATGTTCTCTAACTGTTCTATGAGTGTGGTAAAGTCTTCACTCAAAAAAACCGCTGGAGACTTTTCGGCGGCACAGAGCTCGGCGGTGATTGCTTCGATGTCAGATTTAAAATTATTATAAAGGTTATTTTTCACCGAAATACCATAGCATAAAAATGCTTATAATTCTAGTCACATTATGGCAATAAAAGCGTTATAATAGTCTGTATGCCAGAAGAAAAACACAAGACTCAGCGCAAGAATTCGAAAAAAGAGCAAGATAAGCCAGATTTTGTGTATGACCCCGAAAGTGACGAATTTCAGCAGTCTCGCGAGGCGCTGGCGCTGGAGCTTGACCCAATTAAAAGCAATTCTGACAACACCTTATTGGACTCCAAGCTACTCCAAAAGAAAGCCAAGAGGAAAAAAAGAATCAAACGAACAATCATACTTACATTGCTATTTTTACTTTTGCTGGGTGCTGGTGTATTTACATACCTAGTCATTAAGGCCGGTAAAATCAGCACCAACCCATTTAACCTCTCTAGTAAGCTCAAGGGTGAAGACGAAGGGCGCGTCAATATTATGCTGCTTGGGGTTGGCGACCCAGGGCACGAAGGCGAAACGCTGGCCGATACGAATATGGTCATTAGCATCGATACCAGAAATAACAAAGTTGCAATGATCAGTATCCCCCGCGACACCAGAGTATATATACCCGGCGAGGGCTACGCAAAAATCAACAATGCCCATGCTATTGGTGAGAATAAAACACCTCCTCAGGGTATTGAAATAGCCCAAAAAACTATCGAACAAACACTGGATATACCAATACATTATTATGTACGAGCCAACTTCTCAGGCCTCAAACATGCCGTTGATGCTGTTGGCGGTATTGATATAGATGTCAAAGACGCTCTGTATGACCCCGAGTACCCCTGTGAAAAAAATGAGGGGCGAAGCTGTGGTTTCAAAATTAGCGCCGGCCAAACTCAGATGGACGGCTCGACGGCACTAAAGTATGCCCGATGCCGCAAGGGCAACTGTGGAGACGACTTTGGTCGAGCTTTGCGCCAGCAAGAGGTCTTGCAGGCTCTCCGCACCAAAGCCGCTAGTACAAAAACTCTTTCTGACCCCAAAAAACTCAGCGGTCTTATTGAGGCAGCAGCCAATAACATCAAGACCAATATGAGCCTTTCTGAAATGCAACGGGCTTATGAATTAAGTAAAAAGATATCACCCGAAAATATTATCGATGCAGTTCTTTCCTTAAACCCCAATGGATTCCTGAAGTCTGATCCCTCAAGCAGTGATTTGCTACCAGCGGCTGGCAACTTTGATGAGATCAAAAAATTCGTCAAAGACATATTCATCTTTGGTCCAATCTGGGCGGAAGATCCAAAAATAGTGTTGCAAAATGGAACCTCTGTAGTCGGTATCGCTGGGAAGCTAAATATTAAACTGACTAATTCTGGAGTGCCTATCACGGTTTTAGAAATCCAAAACTCCGATACCAGAGATTACACCACCAGCGAAATAATTGATTATACTGATGGCAAAATGCCCAATACCATTAAGTACCTTGAAGATCTACTCGGAGTTAAGGCTACTCTGTCAGATAAAGCCTCTAGGCCTCCGTCGGGCGAAGACATTACCGTTATTTTAGGCACCGACTATGCCGATAAAATTACCCAATACGGCACAGCTGACTAGCGAAGTTAACAAAATAATAGAATTTATTGTATAATCAGCTTAATTAACAAGGAGTTTTACAATGGATTTAGTGTATTCGCCATCTCGCAGTTCAATGATATTAAGAAGCGCTGTCAATATCCTATTTGGGGCGGTTATTATTCTGTTCCCAGGCATTAGTTTACTGGTAGTGGCAGTTGCCTTTGCAGTCAATTTATTGGTACTAGGGATGTTTATGATATTTGAACCGACCATCGATAACCAGAATAAACATGCCGTCCTAACTGTTATGCTGGGTATTCTAACGGTCGGCGCAGGAGTCTATGTGCTGTCTCGACCACTAGCAGGAATCGCCGTACTAAGCCTACTCTTTGCCGCCTGGGCGCTACTTTATGGCATCATCGATCTTATGATCGGCTTGAGACTATCAGACTCAAAAAACAAGAGCAGCTGGGTATTTTTGCTAGCCGGGCTAATATCAGTAATCTTTGCAGTCTACTTGGCGTTTAATCCGCTCGAGGGCAGCCTAACACTATTATGGATAGTGGGCGTTTATTCGATAGCGATTGGTTTGGTGCTAGCCTTTGAAGTGGCCGCTAGCAATCGAGGTAAAAAGGCTATTAAGGCTGTCCCCAAAGGCAAAAAATAATGGATCGAGCCGATGTTCAGAGCAAGGCAGCCGGAACATTTAGCGACTACCTTTCTGGAATATTTGCCTGGATGTTCGCTGGGCTTTCTGCTAGTGGGCTTGTCGGATATTTAATCGCCAATAGCGGAGATAGCATTAAGGCGCTGTTCTTGAACCCAATATCATTTTTTGTGCTAATTATCGCTCAGTTCGGGCTTGTAATATTCTTGAGTGCGCGCATCACCAAGCTATCTGCCAATGCAGCCCGTGCGCTGTTTATGGCCTACGCCGTTAGCGTCGGGGCGACACTATCGACAATATTCTTAGTGTATACATCGAGCTCCATAATGCGCGTCTTCTTTATTACTGGCAGTATGTTCTTGGTGATGGCAATAGTCGGATACCTGACAAAAGTCGATCTCAGCAAGTTTGGTGCTCTACTCATAATGGGCCTTGTTGGAATCATTATTGCTAGCGTTGTAAATATCTTTCTGGGCTCCGACTCACTCCAAATGATAGTTTCGTATTTGGGTGTCGGCATTTTCTTGGGCCTGACGGCCTATGATGTTCAGAAAATCAAAAAGCTATACGCCGAATTCGGAAGCGCCGGAAACCTCGCAATCTTGGGTGCTCTTAGTTTGTACCTAGATTTTTTGAATCTTTTTCTGTTTTTACTGAGAATCTTCGGAGTGAGCAAAGATTAAAGTACTTAACCAGCTCAAAAAACTTGCATAATACATTAATAAAGCATTACAATTAAAGATATTAATTTAAGGAGGAGTCATTATGGAGATCGCAGTTTTACCATCGAAGAACGCAATATTAATAAGAGCAGCCCTGAATATAGGTCTTGGAGCCATACTATTGATTTGGCCCGGAATCACACTATTGGTTTTGATCTATGCTTTTGCGCTGAACATACTACTGGTGGGGCTATCGACCCTTTTTGAGCCATCTTACGACAAATCCAGTAAGGGTTCTGTAGTGCACGTCTTATTGGGCATCGTAGGGATTGTAGCTGGCATATACCTAGTCGCAAGACCAGAGCTAACAGCCGAAATAATTGCCCTACTTCTAGCTATGTGGGCCATAATTTTTGGTATCGTTGATATCTACCTTGGCTTCACAACCAAAGATGGTGGCGGCAACTTGTTATTTATCTTGGTAGGTATAGTTTCAGTGATATTTGGTATCTACGTACTAAATAGCCCATTGCAGACAATTCTAGATCTTGTGTATGTAATTGGTATCTACTCTCTAATTGTTGGTGTAGTACTAGGCATCCTAGGCCTTGTCTTCTACCCAAAAACTAAGTCAAAATAATTTCTTATGGCTGATAGTTTAAAAACAAAAATAGCACATTCTGGCTGGAACAGACTAGTCTTAGTTATACTAACGACTACTCTTGTTCTGGTCAGTTTTGCTACTGTCCTAAGAGACAATTTCACTACCGGCGCAAAGAGTTATTTATTTTTAAAGGAATCGCAAGCTTTTGATAACATCTCGCAAATTGCTAAAAATGAAATCAGCAATAACTTGCCCGATAACATTAAAAACAACTTTGTAAAACGGGCAATCATTGCAAAGATTACGGATATTATAATAACACCCGAAAATGTAGCAAAGGTTGCCGAGCCAGGCATTATAAGACTCTACACGGTAGCCGGCGAGGCTACAAAAATTGCCGACAAAAAGATTGTCTTTGATACGGCCACCTTTAAGTCGCAGGCCAAAGAATACCTACCTGCGGTGGGGCTACCAAAAGGGCTAGCCGATACTACCTCAGAATTTGTAGGCTCAATACCCGACACAATCACAATACTAGATGTCGAAAATAACCCTAATTCGCCATTAGCAATACTAATAAAACTACAGTCGGCTTTTAAGGCCATCTCTACCGTTACCAGCGCCCTATGGTGGGCCGTGATAGCTAGCATCTTGGTTGTGCTGCTGCTAAATATTAAAAGCCTACGCAGGCTTCTCAAAACATACTATTTGGCTTTTGGTATTTCCGCCGCATTGGTACTTGGGTTGTCGTATGGTGGTCCTGCAATCACATCTGCCCTACTGCCAGCATCCACGCCCACCAATGCCCTAGTCAATAACCTAGTCAATAACTTCTGCCTGATGACTCAAGGCTACGGCTGGATACTTTTATCGATTGCAGCTGCCACCCTTGCCATTAGCTGGCTAACGAACACTACGAAAGCTAAGCAAACCATTGCATCTGTTCAGCTAAAAGTATCAGACTTCAAGAAAAAGACTTTTTCTTAGATAGCAGGCTAGATTCCTAAATCTGAGAAGCTGTCGATATAAAGATTAAGGTCGTCCAGAAGAGGCTGGATGCTTTCGGTAAAGCTGCTGTTCGCCTCGGTAGTGTATGTTTGCCCATTATTGAGCGTGATGCTAATGGTATAACTAGGGCCCCCGATTAGGGGTTTTTGAGCATCCTGCTTGTTGGCCATTATTTTATCGATGACCGAATAATTATAAATGTCTTTTTGGAGCGCGCCAAACTTATCGGCCTGAAGGTTACAAGCTGTAGATGTGGCCTCGTTTGAGATTGTCTTGGTAACTGTAATGCTACAGCTCGTGCTAGTTAGCTCAAAAACCGTAGTCTGCTGAAACTCTGGCGATACCGGGCCCGAGTTGGTGGTTATGGTGATAGACCGCAGCTTGTGCGAGAAGCTGTTTTGGGCAATTAATAATATCCCGACTATTAGGGCGACGAATATAAGTATTCCGGTGATAAGTTTTTTGGCTGCTGAATAATTGTTTGGCATTGTTTTCTCCTTTTTTATATCATAGCACCTTTCAAAAATAGTAAAATAGTACATTTATCTGTATCATGAAATTATATAAGGAGAACTAATGAAAAAATTAAGCATTATAAACATCTGTGTTTCGCTACTGTTTTTAGCTATTGCCGTAATTGTACTAATCGACTTGCTGGGGCTTCTTGACTCCTCGGTGATAATTTCTGAGTACTGGCCTGTGCTACTGGTTTTCATTGGACTCTTTACGATATCTCCCTCTAGGGCTAAGGGTAATGGTTTTTCGTTCGGTATTATGACTCTAGGGCTAATTTTTATGCTCCGAAACCTAGGCGTATTCAATACCCAGACAGGTAAAGTGATGCTTGTAATACTGCTAGCCTTGTGTGGTTTAGTAGTGCTGATATTCGCAACTTCCAAGAGTGGCGATAGCACCAAGCAAGACAAAAAAGATCTCTACTTCTAGTCTTTAGTAATTGGCTGGCGGATAATTGTTCTTAGCCGACCAGTCTTGGTGCGTGTTGGGTCGCTCAAATATATACTATGGAGTCTCAGGGCGGGCTTAAAGCCTTTTTTATCTAAAAAGGCATTCAGCGTATCGGTAGCTTTTTGTTCATTCTTAAGCAATCCTGTGTGTAATACCTGTACGGAAGTTTTTTCTTGTAGCGACGCGAT
>CALRCL010000004.1 GCA_943354575.1 Patescibacteria group bacterium UBA4664
GGTGGAATTGGTAGACACGCCAGTCTTAGGAACTGGTGGGGTAACACCCGTGGAGGTTCGAGTCCTCTTCTCGGTACCATAAAAAATACTCCAGCTTGTCTGGAGTCTTTTTTTATATGATTCCGCAATCCCTACCGCCTCTTCGACCGACACCAAAGCTCCAAGCTACCATCGCTTCAATTTAATTTATTTTTTTATTTAAATACCACTTTTGCCATCCTTTGCCGACATCGAGCACCAAGAAAGCAACAGACTAGCGGGCTAATCTGAATTTAAGGATTGTTTGTAGCCCTGAAGCGTTAGCAATCAGGGCAAGTTTATTCTTAAATCAGATTGCCTGGTAGTCTGTGGCGCTTATTGGGGCGAAGCACAGTCGGTTGGTTTTATATTACTTTTGCCATCAAAAGTAATGGCTAATGAGATATTCAGTTGAAGACAACAAAAAGATTAATCGTAATAATATTGCTGCAGGTATCTGCTATCGGTGGACGAGGAGCAATTAGATAGTTTTAAACTCGACACATTTTGGTACTAGAAATTATTATTTCAATCTGATATACTTAGTCGCGTTATGATCAAATCTACCAATAAAAAGTCCGGCAGCACAATGACATTGACCATTTCGGTCGATGCCCAGTTTATTGAGCCCTACAAAACAGCCACCTTAAAAAAGCTCAAAAAAGATCTTAAGGTCGATGGCTTCAGACCCGGGCATGCCCCAGACAATATCGTAGTTCGAGAGCTAGGCGAAGCCCGCGTGCAGGCCGAAGTCCTAGAAGAGGTCATTGACCACGCCTTCAATAACCAAATGCGCGAGCACAAAATTGAGAGCCTCGGCTCACCAAGCATTGATCTGGTGAAATTCGTTCCCTATACCGAGCTCGAATTTAATGCAGAGTTTCCGATTGCTCCAGCCATCGACTTTGATTATTCTAAACTCAAAATCAAAAAACCGACCGTTAAGGTTGAGCCTTCCAGGGTCGACGAAGCCATTGCTACACTTCAAAACCAAATGGCCAAACGCAAGACCACCAAGCAACCCATCAAGTCGGGCGATGAAGTTCGGTTTGACTTCGAAGGCAAAAGAGCGGGTAAGCTAGTCGATGGTGCCAGTGCCAAGAACCACACCATGACGGTCGGCTCAGGCTCATTCATACCTGGCTTCGAAGAAAACCTAATTGGCTTAAAACAAGCTGACAAGAAGATTTTTGAAGTAACTTTCCCAAAAGACTATCATGTAGAGGACCTAAAAAACGCCAAGGTGGCTTTTGGGGTCAAAATAAATGAAGTATTTGCAGTCGATATGCCTAAAGTCGATGACGAATTCGCCAAAATAGTAGCCAATAAGCCTAACGTCAAGGAGCTCCGAGACGACATCGAAAAAGTTCTTGCCGAACAGTCTCAAGAGCAAAACAACAAAGACTACGAAAATCAGATTCTAGACGAGCTATTAAAAAAGGCAAAATTCGACGCCCCAGCTCAGCTTATTGATCAGCAGGTTCAGCAGTTAGAGGCTGAGATGGACAAAAACCTCGAAAACTCTGGTATGGACCGTAAAAAATACCTCGAGATTCAAAAACGCACCGAAGATGACCTCAAAGCCGAAGTTCGGGCTGAAGCCGACAAGAGAGTTCGGGCAGCACTTTTGCTGCGCGATGTCATTAGGCGCTACAAGCTAACGGTATCGGAGCTAGAGATCGACCAAGAACTTGCCAAGATGGCCGAGCAATATAAGAGCGACCCTAAAATCCAAGAAGAGCTAACCCATGGCCATTTCCGCGAAGACCTCAACAACCACCTGCTAACCCAAAAAGCAATTGCCCAGCTCACAAAGTTCGCTAGCGCCTAAGCTGTGCTAAAATAGTTACTATATATGAACAATCAAATACTTATCCCCACAGTAATCGAAAAAACCAGCGCTGGCGAGCGAGCCTACGATATATACTCCAGGCTACTTAAGGAGAGAATTATATTTTTAGGTACCGAGGTAGACGATACCGTTGCAAACCTAATTATCGCTCAATTGCTATTTTTGGAAAGCGAAGACAAGCACGCCGATATTAAGCTTTATATCAATTCGCCAGGCGGTAGCGTAACTTCAGGGTTGGCGATATACGACACTATGGAACTAATCAAACCTCACGTCAGTACAATTTGTGTCGGAATGGCTGCTAGTATGGGAGCTTTTCTGCTGGCTTGCGGCGAAAAAGGCAAAAGATTTGTACTGCCCAACTCTCGGGTCATGATACACCAGCCCTCGGGCGGCTTTCAGGGCACAGCCTCAGATATCGAGATTACTGCCAAAGAGATCATTAAAATTCGCGAAAAACTCAATATAATTCTGGCTGAAAAGACCGGGCAAAAGGTCGATAAAATAAATTCTGACAGTGACCGCGACTTCTGGATGGATGCCACAGAAGCCAAGAGCTACGGCATAGTCGACAAGGTTGTCGAAAAAAAGTAATTTAACACCTAAAAACTATTGACTAACACCCCATATTAGTCTAATATTTATCTTTATAGAGGACGATTAAACTTTTATACCGGTTATTCCATTGGGATAATGGAACCTGTCGGTTTTTTATCGGTTTAGAAAAACCTCTTCTTCAACTTAACCAAATAACTAAGTAATGAAAGAGGAGACACTACAATATATGGCAAATTCCGCCAGCCCTAGAAAGTACTTTAATAGCCAGGACATTCCGTTACCACTACCAGACCTAATTAAAATTCAGCTGGATTCCTACAATTGGTTCTTTGAAGAAGGCCTTAAAGAATTGTTTGAAGAAATCTCGCCAATCGAAGACTTCACAGCTAAGAAGTACGAACTCAGCTTCAAGAGCTATAAATTCGATAAAGAAAAAGTTTCTGAAGAAGTGGCCAAAGAAAAAAACCTCAGCTACGAAGCTTCACTTAAAGCCACTATTGAACTACTAATCAAAGAAACCGGCGAAGTTAAAGTGCAAGAAATATTCTTGGGCGACTATCCGGTCATGACCGCACGAGGTACTTTTATCATCAACGGCGTCGAAAGAGTTGTGGTTAGCCAGCTTAAAAGAACTTCAGGCGTATTCTTTACCCGCGACGGCTCTGCCGATTATTTCTCGGCCAAAATTATCCCAAGCCGAGGTGCTTGGTTAGAAATCGAAACCGCCCAAAACGGCGTAATGAGCGTCAAGATCGACCGCAAGCGAAAACTACCTGTAACGACTTTGCTGCGGGCTTTTGGCTTTGGTACCGATACCGAAATCAAAGAGCTCTACAAAAATGTTGATACTGGCGAAGTTAAGCTAATCGACGAGACTCTAGCAAAAGACCCTACCAGCACTACCGCCGAGGCTCTTATGGAGGTATATAGACGAATCCGACCTGGTGATTTGGCAACCGTCGAAAATTCTAAGGCCCTAATCGACAGCATGTTCTTTGATTTCAAGAGATACGACCTTAGTAAAGTCGGCCGCTACAAACTCAACAAGCGACTTGGAGTTAATGTCAAAAACGACCAAGAAGGTCGAGTTTTGCGCAAGGAAGACCTTGTGGCGATTATTAGTGAAGTCATTAAGCTCAGTAACAGCAATATGCCATCGGAAGACATCGATCACCTAGGCAACCGACGACTCAACATGGTCGGTGAGCTTATGCAGAACCGTTTCCGAGTTGGGCTACTCAGAATGGAACGAATCGTAAAAGACCGCATGAGCCTCGCTGAGCCAGATTCAATCATACCTGGCCAGCTGATTAATGTTCGGCCAATTGTAGCTAGCGTAAAAGAATTTTTTGCTAGTCATCAATTGAGTCAGTTCATGGATCAAATCAACCCACTAGCTGAGATCGTTCACAAAAGACGCCTCAATGCTATGGGACCAGGCGGACTAAGCCGAGAACGCGCCGGCTTTGAGGTACGAGATGTACACCGCACTCACTATGGCCGTATCTGCCCAGTCGAAACCCCCGAAGGTCCGAACATTGGCCTTGTTAGCACGCTGGCAACATACGCCCAGGTTAACGAGTATGGATTTATCGAAACTCCTTATTTTAAGGTCATCAATGAGTTGCCTACAAGTAAAGCTGTCGGCGAGATAGCCTCTAAGGCAGTCAAGTCTAAAGACGGCAAGTCAATCGTAAAAGAGGGTGATAAAATTACTGCTGCTATGGTTAAGGCGCTTGAAAAAGCCGGCAACGAATCGGTTCGTATTAAAGCTCGAGCTACTTCAGAGATAGTTTACCTAGACGCCTCAGACGAAGAAAAGGCCGTAATCGCCCAAGCCAAAACCCCCACCGACGACAATGGATATTTTGTCCAGTCTCGCGTACCTGTAAGGGGTGTCGGTGGTGAAGCCGATGAAGAGGATGCTAACAATGTCGATTATATGGATATTAGCTCCAACCAGGTGGTTGGTGTATCAGCTGCCCTAATTCCGTTCTTGGAACACGATAATGCCAAAAGAGCTTTGATGGGTGCAAACATGCAACGTCAGGCCGTGGCTCTAATTCGACCCGAAGCCCCGATTGTCGGAACAGGTGTCGAAGCTCGCGTAGCAGAAGACTCAGGACAGGTAGTGATTGCCCAAGAAGACGGTGAAGTAATTTCGGCTGACGCCCACGAAATAACTATTAAGTACAAAAAAGCCGGTAAAAAGTCGTATAAGCTAATTAATTTCGTTCGATCTAATACCGGATCTTCGATTCATCAAAAGACTCTTGTTTCGTCTGGACAAAAGGTTAAAAGAGGCGATATTTTGGCAGACGGTATGAGCACCAAGGACGGCGAGCTTGCTCTTGGCCAGAATGTTCTAGTTGCTTTTATGCCATTTGAAGGACTTAATTTTGAGGATGCTATCATTTTGTCTCAGAGACTTGTGCATGACGACCGGTACACCTCAATCCATATCGAAACCCACCAAACAGATGTCCGCGATACCAAACTAGGTGCCGAAGTAGTGACTCGTGACATACCAAACGTTTCAGAAGACAGCCTGAAGGACCTAGACGATGAAGGAATCATCCGAATTGGCGCCGAAGTCGAAGCTGGCCATATTTTGGTAGGCAAGATCACCCCTAAAGGTGAGACAGATCTGTCTAGCGAAGAGCGCCTACTAAGAGCAATATTTGGCGAGAAAGCTCGCGATGTCAAAGACACTAGCTTGCGATTGCCAAACGGCACTACCGGCAAGGTAGTAGAGGTTAAGATCCTTAGCCGCGAGGCTGGCGACGATCTGCCAGCTGGCGTAATCAGCCAGATATATGTAGCAGTCGCTCAGCTCAGGAAGATATCAGTCGGAGACAAAATGGCTGGCCGACACGGCAATAAGGGTGTAATCAGTAAAATTATGCCGGTAGAAGACATGCCTTATCTTGAAGACGGAACTCCCGTTGATATTATCCTAAACCCATTGGGTGTAGGAGCTCGTATGAACATCGGCCAAATTCTTGAGACCCACCTAGGCTGGGCTGCCCAGGCACTCGGCTATAAAGTAGCTTCACCAGTTTTTGATGGAGTCAAACTCGACCAAATCAAGGCTGAACTTAAAAAAGCCGGTCTACCAGAAGACGGTAAGGCACAGCTATACCATGGCTATACCGGTGAGCCATTTTCCGAAACTACAACTATTGGCTATAAGTACATGCTAAAACTTCAACACATGGTGGACGACAAAATCCATGCTCGATCAACCGGACCATACGCTATGGTTACTCAGCAGCCACTAGGTGGTAAGGCCCAAATGGGAGGCCAAAGATTCGGTGAAATGGAAGTATGGGCCCTAGAAGCTTACGGAGCTGCCAATATTCTCCAGGAAATTCTAACCATCAAGTCTGATGATGTTATTGGTCGCAGCAAGGCTTATGAATCAATCATCAAAAACGAAGAAATACTCGGACCAAGAATACCTGAATCGTTCAATGTTTTGGTCAAGGAATTGCAAAGCTTAGGGCTAGCAGTGGAGCTCGAAAAACCCAAGCTATCTCAGGTTATCGACGCTGAAGATTTGCTAGAGAAAAACCTAGAAGTAGAAGCCAACGAGCTCGGTACCAACATTCTTCTCGAAGGCGATCAGGCTGCTGAAGGTGAGGCAATCGTAAATCTCGGCTCCGATGGTGCCGAAGACGACTTCCAGGCCTTGGCTAAAAAAGACACTAAGTTAACAGATAAGAAAGGGTAGACCGATGAATAGCAGTGCAAACGAACAAATGATACTAGATTTTGACTCAATCCGATTATCGGTAGCTTCCCCAGAGACAATCCTTGATTGGTCGCACGGTGAAGTAACTAAGCCTGAAACTATTAACTACCGAACTCAAAAGCCAGAAAAAGATGGACTATTTTGCGAAAAGATCTTTGGACCATCTAAGGATTGGCAGTGTTATTGTGGCAAATACAAAGGTATTCGCTACAAGGGTATCACCTGTGATAAGTGTGGAGTTTTAGTTACCCGTAGTATCGTCAGGCGCGAAAGAATGGGACACATCACACTTGCCGTACCAGTTACGCACATTTGGTTCTTGCGCGGCACACCAAGCCCAATCAGCCTAACTCTTAATATGGGCGTACGCGACCTAGAGCGCGTAGTTTATTTTGCCAACTTTATCGTTACTGATGTCGACGAAAAAGCCAAACTAGAGGCCATCAAGGAGCTCGAGGTCGACTTCAAGACCCGACGCAAGGCTATTTTGGTTAGGCACAAAATAAAGAACGCAGAAAAAGATGTTTTGAGTGACGAAGCCATCAACGAACTGGCCGAGCTAGACAACTCCTACAATACCGCTAAGGTCGACCTTAATGGCCTTGCCAAATATGAGCTTTTGCCTGAAGGTCGCTACCGCGAACTGAGCCAAAAGTTTGGACATATCTTCAAAGCTGGCATTGGTGCCGAGGCTATCTTGCAGCTACTCAAGGAAATTGATCTTAAAAAACTAATCAAATCACTAAGGCTAGAATCAGAAGAAAGCATTGGCCAAAAAAAGAAAAAAGCCCTCAAAAGACTAAAACTAGTCGAAGGCATGCTTCAAGCCGGCTTACGACCAGAATGGCTCATAACTAGCCAGCTGCCTGTAATTCCACCCGACCTTCGACCAATGGTACAGCTCGACGGCGGACGCTTTGCAGCATCCGACCTAAACGATTTATACCGCAGGGTCATTAATCGTAATAACCGTCTTAAAAAGCTTTATAGGCTTCAGGCCCCAGAAGTTATTTGCCGTAATGAAAAACGAATGCTCCAAGAAGCAGTCGATGCTCTAATCGATAACAACGCACGCCGCGACAGAGCCGTATCCGCGACTGGAAGCCGCAAAAAGCTCAAGAGTCTTACCGACCTACTTAAGGGTAAGCAAGGCCGATTCCGGCAAAACCTACTCGGAAAGCGCGTCGACTATTCTGGTCGATCGGTAATTGTAATCGGACCGCACCTCAAGCTAGACCAGTGTGGTATTCCAAAGATGATGGCACTAGAGCTATTTAAGCCATTCGTCACGGGCCGCCTAATTGCACTCGGCTTTGCTCACAATGTTAAGAGTGCCACCCGTATGATCGAGCGATCTCGATCTGAAGTCTGGGACACCCTAGATGAAGTGATTGCAGACAAGTATGTGCTTTTAAACCGCGCACCGACACTCCACCGACTCGGAATCCAGGCTTTTAAGCCTATCCTGATCGAAGGTAAGGCAATTCAATTGCACCCAATGGTTTGCGCTGCCTTTAACGCTGATTTCGACGGAGACCAAATGGCCGTTCACGTACCACTTGGCGAAGCTGCCCAGGCCGAAGCAAAGAACATTATGCTATCTCGACACAACCTGCTTAAGCCATCATCTGGCGAGCCAGTAGTAAACCCTAGTAAAGACATCGTACTGGGATGTTATTTCATGACATCAATCAAACCAGGCAGCAAGGGCGAAGGTAAGATTTTTGAAAGTTCTGACGCAGCCATTATGGCGCATCAAGTTGAGGCAGTCGATTTGCGGGCCGGAATCAAGGTTAGAATAAACGGTGAGATAATTGAAACTTCTCCGGGAAGATTACTATTTAACGAAGTTTTGCCTGAAGGAATGGACTTCCAGAACGACCCAATGACCAAGTCCAAGCTCAAAAAAGTAATGGCCGAAGTATTTGTTCGTTTTGGAGTCAACGACACCGCACTACTCTCGGACGCAGTCAAGGATCTCGGTTTTAAATATGCAACAGTTTCGGGTATTTCGATTGGTATGGACGACCTAGTTGTACCTCAAAGCCGAACCGACATAATCGCCGAAGGCGAAAAGAAAGTGGTCGGATTTGCAAGTCAGTATAACCAAGGTTTGATTACTGAAGACGAACGTTACCACAAAACAATTGCCGCCTGGAAAGAAGTTGGCGAAGGAGTCGAAAGCGCACTAGTAGAGACTCTGGCTAGCAGCGAATCTACACTAACTCTCGACATCGACTCTGGCGCTCGTGCCACTATGGCGCAGGTTAACCAGATGGCTGGAATGCTTGGACTGATGCTTAATCCGTCAGGCCGAACTATTGAGCTACCAATCCGATCCAATTACAAAGACGGACTGACCGTCCTAGAATACTTTATTAGTACTCACGGTGCTCGTAAGGGTCTTACCGACACCGCACTTAGAACTGCCGAATCCGGTTATCTAACCCGAAGGCTGGTAGATGTTAGTCAAGACATTGTTATATCAGAGCTAGACTGTGGCGACAAAGAGGGCTATATCGTCAATCGAGCCGAAGCCGAAGCCGCTGGCGAAGAAGGAATTGGTGCATGGTTGGTGGGAAGAACCGCCAACGAAAAAATCGTCAACCCTAAGACCAAAAAAGTCATTGTTAAGAAAAACGCCCTGATGTTAGACGATGAAGCCAAAGAAATTAATGAAACAGACATACCACAGGTCAATATTAGATCAATCTTAAAGTGCCGAAGCTTATGGGGCATTTGTGAAAAATGTTACGGCCTAGACCTCGGTACTGGCAAGCCTGTCAAGCAAGGTGAGGCAGTCGGTATTATTGCCGCCCAGAGTATTGGTGAGCCAGGTACTCAGCTAACCATGCGTACCATGCACGCAGGTGGTGCCGCTACCGAAGACATCACTCAGGGTCTTCCAAGAGTTGAAGAGATTTTTGAAGCCCGAAACCCCAAGGGCCAGGCAATTCTAGCTGATGTCGAAGGTACACTTCAGATCCGCAAAAACGGCAACAAGCAAACCCTAATAATCATCCCTAATGATCAAAAAATTACGGATTACAAGCTTGGCGCCATGAAGCCAGTAGTAAAATCGGGCGATATGGTAGAGCGTAGCCAGGTACTTGCCCAGAGCAAGGATGGCAAACGAACTATTAAGGCAGGAGGATCAGGCGAAGTCAAGGTAACCAAAGATAAAATCGCGCTTACACATTTAGGTGCCGGACTACGCGAGTACACAATTGGTGAATATGTCGAAGTAGAGCTCAAAAATGGTGATAGTGTTGAGGTTGGCCAAAGGCTTACCGAAGGACCTATCAATCTTCAGGATATGCTCAAGCTGCGTAGTGAAGAAGCAGTACAGCGCTACGTTATTGATGAAGTTCAGGCCATTTACCTGAGCCAAGGCCAGACCATCGCTGCTAAGCACATTGAGGTGATAATTAAGCAGATGTTTAGTAGGGTCCAAATCGAAGAGCCGGGCGACACCGACTTCATATCTGGCGATGTAATCTCTAAGCCTTCACTGACTATCGAAAACCAAAAAGCTATCGCTAAAGGTAAAAAGCCGGCCACTTATGAGCTACTTTTGATGCCAATCACAAAGATCTCTACAGGTGCAGACAGCTGGTTATCGGCCGCATCCTTCCAGGAAACCACCCGGGTTCTAATTGGTGCAGCAATGCGAGGCAAGTCCGACCACTTGCGAGGCCTTAAGGAAAATGTGATCATCGGAAGGCTAATTCCGGTCGGAACTGGCTTTAGAAACGAAGAAGGGGGAAAAGCTTGACCAGGTAAGTCTTATCTGGTAGAGTATTGAAGTTACAAATTATGCCAACTATTAACCAACTCATTAGGAAACCGCGCTCGCGCAAATCGACCAAGACCAAGTCCCCAGCCCTGGGGAAGACCTTTAACGCTCTTAAAAATCAGTCTACCCAGCAGAACTCGCCGTTCAAACGCGGAGTTTGTGTTAAGGTATATACTCAGACACCTCGTAAGCCTAACTCGGCCCTCCGTAAGGTCGCTCGAGTAAGACTAACCAACGGTATGGAAGTCACTGCCTATATTCCGGGCGAAGGCCACAACCTACAGGAGCATTCAGTTGTGCTAGTTAGAGGTGGTCGCGTTAAGGATCTTGGTGGAGTACGATACCACATCGTACGCGGGCATCTTGATACAAGCGGAGTCAGTAATCGTAAGCAGGGCCGCAGTAAATATGGCGTCAAAAAAGACGCTGGAAGCAAAAAGGAATAACCGATGCCAAGAAAAGTTACTAAATCTTTAAAAAGAATTCTGCCAGCTGATCGAGTTTACGATAGCGTTTTGGTTACTAAGATGATCAATAAGGTTATGCTCGATGGCAAAAAACGCCTCGCCGAAAACCTAGTCTACAAGGCACTTGAGCAAGCTGGCGAGAAAACCAAAAAAGAGCCAATGGAAGTATTCGAAGGAGCCATCAAGAATGTCAGCCCACAGGTTCAGGTCAAATCCAAGCGTATTGGTGGAGCCAACTATCAGGTTCCAATTGAAGTAAAGGGCGACCGCAAGGTACATTATGCGATGGTCTGGATGCTCGATTCGGCCCGCAACAAAAAAGGTAAGAGCTTTGATAAAAAGCTAGCTGCCGAGCTAGTTGCCGCCTACAACAATGAAGGTGATGCCATCAAGAAAAAGCAAGACACTCACCAAATGGCCGAAGCCAATAAAGCCTTTGCTCACTTTGCTCGCTATTAGTCTGACAGTATAATAATCCGCGTCACGACAATCCTCAAAATATAAATTGATAAAATATAAAAAAAGCTCGAATATCTGATTTCGAGCTTTTTTTATTAGTTTTAGTGGTCAGAACCGATGCCTTTATTTAGTATCTAAAATAAAGATTATAATCTAAAAAATGAGCCACCCTCCTCACTCACTTTTTGGCGCACGATGTTCTGTTAATACAGTCAACTATATAGATTCATTTTGACTCAAGCAAGCGTGTGGCGGAATGATTCTTGTAAAATCTATTTAACTCTTGTTATAAGCTTAAAAATAAGGTAAAATAGTACCCGACTTAGCCGAAATTTCGGCATTATTTATTTATACTTAAGAAAGGAAATAATTTTAATCATGGCTCGAGAATACACATTAGAAAATACCCGTAACGTTGGTACCATTGCCCATATTGATGCTGGCAAAACTACCGTCACAGAAGGTATCTTGTACCGTACCGGAGTTGTCCACAAAATTGGTGAAGTTCATCAGGGAGAGGCAACTATGGACTGGATGGAGCAAGAACGCGAACGCGGTATCACTATTACCTCTGCTGCCACGACTTGTTTTTGGAAGGGCAAGCTAATTAATATTATCGATACGCCGGGCCACATCGACTTTACCGTCGAAGTGGAGCGGTCTTTGCGAGTTCTCGACGGAGCCTGCGTGATGTTCGACGGCAAAATGGGTGTCGAGCCACAGTCCGAGACTGTTTGGCGCCAGGCCGACAAATATGGCGTCCCACGCATTTGTTTTATCAATAAAATCAACCAGACCGGCGGAGACTTCTATAAAAGTCTAGCCTCTATTCATGAACGCCTCAGCAAGCACGCCTACCCAGTGCATTTGCCAATTGGTTTTGAGCAGGGCATCAACGGCATCGTCGATGTCATCGAAATGAAAGCCTATCAGTACAACGACTATACCGACAAGGAACTAAAAGAAATACCAGTGCCCGAAGATATGCTTGAAAAAGCCAATAACTACCGCCAGCACCTAATTGAAGCTGCCATCGAGGCTGACGATGATATTATGGAAAAATATCTAGAAGGTACTGAGCTTACTGAAGCCGAAATCAAAGGCGTTATACGCAAATCCGTATTAAGAGGCGACTTTTTCTTGGTTGCTGGTGGCGATGGCCGTGGCGTAATTGTAGAAAAACTGTTAGATCTTATCGTCGATTATTTGCCTAGCCCACTAGATGTAACACCACCTCTAGCTATCGACAACAAGACAGGTGATGAAAAAATTATCGAAGTTAGCGACGAAGCTCCTTTTGCTGGCTTGGCTTTCAAGATAGCCACCGATCCATTTGTCGGTAAACTATGCTTTTTTCGCGTTTACACCGGCACACTCAAATCCGGAAGCTATGTTTATAATGTTAGCTCTGGCGAGAAAGAGCGCATCGGACGAATCGTTAGGATGCACGCCAATAACCGCGAGGAAGTTTCGGAGGTTCATGCCGGCGATATTGCTGCTGCAGTCGGACTCAAAAATACCGTCACAGGCAATACCCTGTGCGATGAAAGCAACCAAGTCCTTTTAGAGTCCATCGAATTTCCAGAGCCTGTTATTAATATTGCAATTGAGCCCAAGACCAAAGCTGACCAAGAAAAAATGGGCATCGCACTTGGTCGTTTGGCCGAGGAGGATCCTACCTTCCGAGTCAGCACCGACGAAGAGTCTGGCCAGACAATTATTGCCGGAATGGGCGAACTCCACCTAGAAGTATTAGTAGACAGGATGAAGCGCGAATTCAAGGTCGAAGCCAACGTTGGTCGACCTCAAGTCGCCTTCCGTGAAACTATTAAGGGCACTACCCAAATCGAGCATAAATTTGTGCGCCAATCAGGTGGACGCGGACAATACGGACATGTCTATCTGGAGCTTAGCCCACTAGTTCACACTGAGGACAGCGATAAGACCAAAACATTTGAATTTCAAAATGCCATCGTCGGAGGCTCAATTCCCAAGGAGTACATCGCTCCTGTTGAGGCCGGTGTCAAAGAGGCCATGCGCAATGGCGTTATTGCTGGCTATCCGGTGGTTGACTTGCACTGTAAATTGTACGATGGCAGCTACCACGATGTAGATTCATCTGAAATTGCCTTCAAAATTGCCGCTTCGATGGCCCTGCAAGAAGGCGTCAAAAAAGCCACTCCAGTAATTATGGAACCAACAATGGAAGTAGAAGTCACTACACCTGAAGAATTCATGGGTGATGTGATCGGTGATATCAACTCTAAGCGAGGCAGAGTAGACACTATGGAAGACCGAGCAGGCGCCAAGATCATCAAGGCCTACGTTCCATTAGCTGAAATGTTCGGATATGCCACTAGTCTTAGAAGTATGACCCAAGGTAGGGCATCGTACGCCATGCAGTTTGATCATTATGCTGAGGTTCCTAATAATGTTGCTGAAGATCTCAAGGGCAAGTACACCGCATCGCGCGAAGCCGGCGAAAGTCGCTAGCATAATAATGCAAATTAACTCTTTACAAATCTGCAAAATCTCCTTATAATAAAGGGGTCAAACAATATGGCGATTTTATTATTGTCTAAAAAACCAAATAACCAAGTAATTAATTTTAAACTAAGGAGAATCAATGTCAGACAAATTTAACCGAGATAAACCACACGTTAATGTAGGAACTATGGGTCACGTCGATCATGGTAAAACCACTCTAACTGCCGCTATTACTTCAGTACTAGCCAAAAAACTTCCTAGCGACGTCAATAAGCCAGTTGCCTACGACCAGATTGATAATGCTCCAGAAGAAAAAGAGCGTGGTATTACTATTGCTACTTCTCACCAGGAGTATGAAAGCGAAAAGCGGCACTACGCCCACGTCGATATGCCAGGACACGCTGACTATATCAAAAACATGATCACCGGTGCTGCTCAGATTGATGGAGCTATCTTGGTGGTTTCTGCTGCTGACGGCCCTATGCCACAAACTCGCGAACACGTACTATTGGCTCGCCAAGTAGGTGTCCCAAAAATCCTAGTTTTCATGAACAAAATGGATATGGCCGACCCAGAGCTTGCTGAGCTAGTTGAGCTCGAAATCCGAGAATTACTCGAAAAGTACGAATACGACAAAGACGCACCAATCATTAAGGGCTCAGCCCTTAAAGCCCTCGAAGGCGACGCCGCCAACGAAGATGCTATTATGGAGCTCGTCAAAGCAATGGATGAATACATTCCTGAGCCACAACGTGAGCTAGATAAGCCATTTCTTATGCCTATTGAAGATGTTTTTTCTATCAAAGGTCGTGGCACAGTAGCTACTGGCCGAATCGAACAAGGTAAGGTCAATATCAACGAAGAAGTTGAAATCGTAGGAATCAGAAAGACCACCAAAACCGTAGTAACAGGTGTAGAGATGTTCAAAAAGCTTCTCGACGAAGGCCAAGCTGGCGACAATGTCGGCGTATTGCTGCGTGGTATTGAACGCGATGATATTGAGCGCGGACAAGTGCTTGCTAAGCCAGGTTCTATTACTCCACACACCGAATTTGACTGCGAAGTGTATGTTCTTAAGAAGGATGAAGGCGGACGCCACACACCTTTCCTAAAGGGTTACAAACCACAGTTTTACTTCCGTACTACCGACGTAACTGGTGAAGTTGAACTTCCAGAAGGTACCGAAATGGTAATGCCTGGCGATAATATTAGTGTCAAAGTAAAGCTACTTGCACCAATTGCCATGGACGAAGGCCTTAGGTTTGCTATCCGTGAGGGTGGTAAGACCGTTGGAGCAGGCGTAGTAACTAAGATTATCAAATAATTACCGTAACTATAGAAAGCACCTCTAAAGCACATGCCAGAAAAACAAGAAAAGCAACGAATACGAATCAAACTAAAAGCTTATGACAATAAGATCATCGATCAGTCTGCCAAGCAGATCATCGATACCGCTATTCGTACTGGCGCTAGAGTGGCTGGGCCGATACCACTACCAACCAAAAAGGACAAATATACAGTTCTTAGTAGCCCGCACGTTTACAAGGATGCTCGTGAGCAGTTCGAGATGCGAACTCACAAGCGCCTAATCGAAATTTACGACCATAGTGCCAAGACTATCGATAGTCTGACTAACCTCAGCTTGCCCAATGGTGTGAACATCGAAATTAAAATGTAAAGACCCAAAGACATGATTAAAAAACCTCTGAATAAAGAGGTTTTTTAATCTGTTAGAGGCAGGATATTAGCCATGATAGTCAGTATTAACATCGAAGAAAAAACCATCGGTTCTAAGCTCTTGCTTAAGGACCTGAACTTAAATTTGCAAGCTAACCAAAAAATAGCCATCATCGGACGCAATGGCGTCGGCAAGACCACTTTGCTTGGTCTAATCAATGGTGAAGATGATGAATTTGTCGGCAATATTACCCGAAAAAAAGGGTTAGTTATTGCAACCAGCCGACAAGAACATGCCGAGGTCGAAGACATCTCGGTAGTTGATTATATATTGAGCGAACTTCCGGAGTACCTAGATTGCAAATTGGTGATGGAGTCTTTTGCCGATATCAGCAATCCGAGCGATGCCCAGCTAAGCGAGTATAGTGAGGCACTAGAGCGTTTTATGCAACTAGATTACTATCGAGCTGAGGATAGAGTCTTACAAGAGCTCGATAAGTACCAGATCGATGAGACTAAAGCCAGGTCACTAATAAAGCAGCTTTCTGGAGGGCAAAAGCGTTTCGTGGAGCTAGTTAAGATTGCTGAGAGCAAGGTCGACCTCGCTCTAATCGATGAGCCCACCAACCACATGGACTATATCGCCAAGGCGGAGTTTATAACCTGGCTAGGGTCAGCCAAAGGGGCAGTGGTTTTGGTTAGTCACGATAGAGATGTACTAGCTAATGTCGATACAATTATAGAGGTCAAGGACCATAAAGCCCTAATATTCACGGGCAATTATGATGCCTACCTCAAGCAAAACAGCCTGGCTACTGTTGCAGGAATGAACAATTATGAGGTGCAGCTTAGCACCATGGATAATCTCAAGAAGCAATTGGTCGAGGCTAACCGCAAAAAAGCCGGCTCAAGCAAAACCCCCAACCCTTTCATACCAATGGTTAGGCGTTTCCAAAAACAAATTGAAGAACTTGAAAAAGTCATGGTTAAACCCTCTTTTTGGATCGACCAGCAGTCGGTCGAGGGAATGTCAAAAAAAATCACCGACCGCTATGATAAATATAAAACCAAAAACATCGCCATCGCAACAGATCAAGCGGAGACTGGCTTCCAGAACCTCCTCACAATATCAGATCTAAGTATTGGCTACCAAGAACCATTGTTTAGCGGCGTCGCTTTTAATCTCAATAGTGGCGATAGAGCCGAAATAAGAGGCCGTAACGGAGCCGGCAAATCGAGCTTTATTAAATTAATCTTAAAAGCGGCTAGTGGTCTCGCCGCCGACATTAAAATTTTTTCGGGGGCAATAATCCCCGAAAAGGGCCTACGTATTGGTTATTATGAACAAGAAATCTCTACCGAGCTATTAAATATGACGCTTGGTGAGGCAATCGAGTCGGTTTATGTTCAGAACGAACTAGCTGTCAATCAAGAAAAAATAATGCAAATCGCCTCGCGGTACCTATTTGATCCTCGGGCTGATCTGAATCTAAAACTCAAGCAATTATCTGGGGGACAAAAAGCCAGATTTCAGATCATTAAAATGCTTGCCCCGGAGCCAAACCTGCTGATATTAGACGAACCCACCAACCATCTTGATCTGCCGAGCATTGAGGAGCTCGAGAGCGCCTTGCTCGGTTATAGTGGGGCAATACTCTACGTTAGCCATGATAATTATTTCCGCGACAAGCTCGGCGGAACTATCATCAATATATAGCTCTATAGTAGCTTGCCAAGCCGACCGTGCGGGGTTACAATTAATTTAGTAATATTTTATAAAAATAATAAATTAAATAATTTTTTAATGGAGGTAATTATGCCAGAAGAGAAAAAAACAAGTAGTGAAAATGACAAACTAATGGGCATCTTGGCTTATCTAGGGGTGCTGGTCGTGGTTCCTCTGTTTGCGGGCGGAAACAGCAAATTCATAAAGTACCATGCCAACCAAGGCTTGGTTTTGTTCATCGCGATGGTACTAACCAATATTTTATGGGTAGTTCCTTTTCTGGGATGGATGGCTGCACCGGCTGTAGGTTTCCTACTACTGGTACTGGCGATTATGGGTATTATAAACGTCGTCAATAACGAAATGAAGCCACTTCCAATAATCGGCGGAATCAAGCTCATTAAGTAGATAATTTCGAATAGCCCATTCTAGTTAGTAGAATCATAAAAGGTACCTTTTTGGGAGGTGCCTTTTATAGTTGACATACCTGGCCCCTATCTGATACAATGACACCTGAGTTTTAACTATCAAACAGTTCTGGTAGTTAAGAGTACTGAGAAGCGACAAGGTCTTGACGGCTTAAAAAGCCAAAGGAAACCAGCCTGTTTACTCAGGTTTTATTATTTAATAACCAAGGAATTATGAAAGCATTACTCGCTAAAAAAGTTGGAATGACTCAAATATTTGATGCAAACGGTGTACGCAGTGGCGTGACCGTACTTCAGGTTGGTCCTTGTGTTGTTACCAGATTAAAATCTATCGAAACTGATGGGTATAATGCAGTTCAGATTGGCTACGGCGAGTCCAAAAAACACTCCAAGACACTCGCTGGCCAACTCAAGCTGTCTGGCGCCAAAAGCACCGTACTAAAAGAGTTCCGAACATCCGAAGTTGTTGAAGTTGTCGAGGGCGAAGATCAGCCAGTTCAGCTCAAAGTCGGCGATAGCCTAGGGGTTGATATCTTTGAGGTTGGTGAAAAGGTTGTGGTCTCAGGTATTTCAAAAGGTAAAGGTTTTGCCGGTACAATTAAACGCCACAATTTTAACACTGGTCCCAAAACCCACGGTAGCCACAACTACCGAGCTCCAGGATCGATTGGCGCAGGCTACCCTCAGCACGTCTTTAAGGGCATGAAAATGGCCGGTCAAATGGGGCACGCCAAAGTCACCATCAAAAACCAAAAGATTGCCCTAATTGATATCGAAAAACGACTAATAGCTGTCGTCGGAAGCGTACCTGGCCCCAGGCGCGGACTAGTAGTTATTAAGGGAGCTCTATAATGAAGGCTACTACTTATTCAAAAATTGGCGTCAAAAAAGCCGAAGTTGCATTACCAGCAGCCATTTTTGGAGTCGATGCCAATCATGATCAGCTCAAAATTGCTTACAACCGCTTCCTTAGCAATATTCGCACCAATAACGCCAAAGTTCTAAACCGAGGTGATGTTTCTGGTGGTGGACGTAAGCCATGGAAACAAAAAGGTACCGGCCGAGCCCGTTTTGGATCTTCCCGAAACCCTATTTGGCGCCACGGTGGTGTAGCGTTCGGGCCTACTGGTAACGAAAATTACACCAAGGAAATGCCAAAGAGCATGATCCGGTCTAGCCTGAAGCAAGCTTTGAGTTTGCAAGTAGATATTATTAAAGTAGTCGAGGCCTTTAGTGCCAGCGAGTACAAGACCAAAAACATCATCAGTCTAATTGATAAAATCGGCGTCGAAGGCTCAATTCTAATTGCCGCCTCTAAGCTCGATAGCAAATTTATCGCCTCGGCCCGTAACATCCCTGGTGTTATGATGCTATCAATCAAGCAGCTTAATGTCACAGCCATCTTAGATGCCGATGCCATACTCTTAGACGCCGACGGCCTCAAAGAGCTCGAAGTTTGGCTGGGTTCAACCAAGGGCGCTGCTCGCAAAGAGGCTATTAGCTCAGGAGCAAAGCAATGACAATCGTTACTCTCAAGCCAGTTATTACCGAAAAAAGCATGAATCTCGCAGCTCGTGGTGTATATATGTTCGATATTAACCCAGCCGCCAATAAGCCCCTAGTAGCTAAGGCTGTTAAGGACCAATTCAAGGTTGATACAACTCAGGTTCGAATCGCAATCATCAAGGGCAAAGTAAAGAAATTTAAAGGTGTTGTTGGGCAGCGTACAAATAAAAAACGAGCCTATGTAACCGTCAAAAAAGGTCAAAAAATCACCGTTTTTGATATCAAAGAAGAGAAAGAGGAGAAGAAAAAGTAATGGCAGTTAGAACTCTCAAACCAAATACCGCCGCCCGCCGCAACATGAGCGTTGCCGACTTTTCTGAACTAACAAAAAAGAAGCCCGAAAAGTCACTAACTGTACCAATCACCAAAAATTCCGGACGTAATAATCAAGGCAAAATCACCACTCGTCACCGAGGCGGTGGAGCCAAAAGAGCCTACCGACTAGTTGATTTTGTTTTTGCCAGTGCTAAAAATGCCGAAATAATCGCCCTTGAGTACGATCCGAACCGATCTGCCAATATTGCCTTAGTTAGGCTCGAAGATGGCTCTAAGGCTTATGTTTTGGCAACAGCCAACATGAAGGTTGGCAAAAAAATAGACTCAGGCGAGGATGCCGAAATTAAACCAGGCAATCGAATGAAACTAAAAAATATCCCAATCGGATCTATCATTTGTAATATTGAGATGCAACCAGGCAAGGGTGGCCAACTAGCGCGCAGTGCTGGCGCCCGAGCACAGCTAGCAGCCCGTGAAGAAGACTGGGCTCAAATCAAACTTCCTTCAGGCGAAGTAAGGCTAATCCATACCAACTGTATGGCTACCGTTGGCCAAATCGGCAATGCCGACCACCAGAATATCACCATCGGCAGTGCCGGCCGAAAACGACACATGGGTCGAAGACCATCGGTGCGTGGTAAGGCCATGAACCCATCTGATCACCCAATGGGTGGAGGCGAAGGATTGAGCGGTCCAGGCCGTATCCCTCGTACACCATGGGGTAAGGTAGCTATGGGATTAAAAACCAGACGACGTAAATCAACCAGCGCCATGATTATTCGTGGCCGTGGAAAAGGAAGGAAATAGATGAGTAGATCAAGCAAAAAAGGACCATTTATCGATCCTAAATTACTACGCAAGGTGATGGCATTAGAAATAAACGACAAGACCATCATCAAGACTTGGTCGCGAACCAGCACAATTAGCCCAGAAATGGTCGGCAAGACCATCGCTGTCCATAATGGCAAGGTCCATACACCAGTTTTGGTTTCTGAAAATATGGTCGGTCACAAGCTCGGAGAATTTGCTCCAACCCGTAAGTTTAGGGGCCACGGTGGTAAATTAGCTAAATCCGAAGGAAAGTCGTAGGAAATTATTATGAAAGTAGCAGCTAACATCAAATATCTTCGCATCTCAGCCCAAAAGCTTCGCCTTGGAGCCGATATGGTTCGTGGCAAACGAGCTCTTGATGCTCAGGAGACACTACTTAGTATGCCTCAAAAATCAGCCCAAATGATAGCTAGTGGCTTGAAGAGCGCAATCGCAAATGCCGAAAACAACTATCAAATCAGTAGTGCCAATCTTATGATATCTGAAATTCGTGTCGACCAAGGCCCCAAGCTAAAGCGTGGTCGGCCTAGAGCCAAGGGTGCTTATGGTAAAATCGAACACCCAATGGCTCATTTGCGTATCATTTTAGATAGCAGCGAAGACCAGCCAAAGACTGAAGCTAGCAAAAAGCCAGCTCAGGCCGTTAGCAAATCTACAGCTAAACCTAAGGTTACCACCACAATCACTAATAAGAAGCGGGGGAAGAAGTAATGGGACAAAAAATAAATCCAATTGGCTTTAGGCTTGGTTACACCAAGAGCTGGCAATCGAAATGGTTCGATAACCGCACTTTTGCATCTTCAGTCGCCCAAGACATCAAAATTCGCAAACTTGTAGCCGACAAGCTAGGTTTTAGGGCATCCGTTGCTAAGGTCGAAATCGAGCGTTCTAGCAATGAGCTAATCGTTGCTATTCATACTGCCAAACCAGGAGTAGTGATTGGTCGTAGCGGGGCTGGTGTAGAGGCTCTCAAAAAAGACCTCGCAAAAATCATCACCGGGACTTTCAAGGTTAATATCGAAGAAGTCAAAAACCCCGAGCTAAACGCACAGCTAGTGGCTGAAAATGTCGCTTCGCAAATAGAGCGCCGTCTGCCTTTCCGTAGAGTCATCAAGAGTACCACCGATGCGTCCGTGCGAGCTGGTGCTTTGGGAGCAAAAGTTAGTGTAGCCGGAAGACTCAATGGCGCCGAAATGGCTCGTCGTGAGACTTCTGCTGTCGGTAGTATTCCACTACACACCATCAAGGCTAATATCGACTACGCTGCCGTTGAAGCCAAGACCACCTTTGGGGTGATCGGCGTTAAAGTATGGATTTATAAAGGTTAAGGAGATTATAGAATGTTAATGCCACGCAAAACTAAATATCGAAAAGCTCAAAAAGGCCGTAACAACGGTGTTGCTACCCGTGGCACCGAAATTAGCTTTGGTAGCTATGGCCTAAAGGCTTTAGAAAACGAGCGCATTACTTCTCGCCAAATCGAGTCGGCTCGTCGAGCAATGACCAGATACGTTAAGCGTGGTGGTAAAATCTGGATCCGAATATTCCCACATACCCCTATCACTAAAAAGCCAGCTGAAGTTCGCATGGGATCTGGTAAGGGTGCGCTGGACCATTATGTTGCTAAAGTTCAAGCCGGCACAATCCTTTTTGAAATGGATGGGGTGACTGAGGATATAGCCAAAGAGGCGATGCGACTAGCAGCCTATAAGCTACCGATTAAGACTAAATTTATGGCTAAAGCCCATGCAGGAGAATCCGATGAAAGTTAAAGAATTACAAAACAAGTCCAATACCGAACTGCAAAAAGATCTTGCAGACACTAGGGCAAAACTAGCCCAATTGAGCGTTGATTATCGAACTAAAGAAGTAAAAAATGTTCGTCAAATCAGAGCTCAGAAACGCACCGTAGCCCGAATACTAACAATCATGTCGCAAAACAACAAGGCATCACAAGGAGAACAATCATGAGTCGAGTCTTACAAGGTAAAGTCGTGTCAACCAAAATGAACAAAACTATTGTCGTCGCTGTAGAGCGCCGCAAGTCTCATCCGATATATAAAAAATCTTACCTTGTAACCACTAGGTTCCAAGCTCACGATGAAGATGGCAAAGCTAAGCTTGGCGACATGGTTGAAATTTCCGAGACCCGACCAATTAGCAAAAACAAGCATTTTGAGCTTTCCCAAATACTAGAAAAAGGTGTCATAAGGACGGAGATAGTCGAATGATTCAAACCCAAACTAGATTAAGAGTAGCCGATAATACCGGAGCAAAAGAAATTATGTGCATCAAGGTTTTGGGTGGTAGTAAAAGACGGTACGCTCGTATTGGAGATATTTTTGTAGCCAGCGTTAAGGTTGCTACTCCTAATGGCACAGTCAAGAAAAAAGAAGTAGTCCGAGCCGTAGTGGTTCGTACCAAACGAGAAGTTACCCGCAAAGATGGCAGCAATGTTAGATTCGATGAAAACGCCGCAGTTATAATCGACGCCAATGATCAGCCCCGCGGAACTCGTATTTTTGGACCAGTCACCAGAGAGCTTCGAGAAAAAGGCTTTATGAAAATTGTATCATTAGCTCCGGAGGTACTTTAGTCATGAAGATCATTAAAAAAGACAAAGTACTAGTTATTGCAGGGCGCGACAAAGGCAAGACCGGCGAAGTGCTGGCAGTCATGCCATCCAAGTCCCAGCTTATTGTAGAAGGCGTTAATATCGCTAAGCGGCACACCAAACCAAGCCAGAACCAGCCGAAAGGCGGAATCGTAGAAATCACCAAGCCAATTTCGGCTTCCAAGGTAATGGTTATTGACCCGACTACCGGCAAACCAGCCAGAATCGGCTACAAACTTGGAGCCAAGGGTAAAAAAGAACGAATCTTCAAGGTTTCAAAATTTGCAAATCCTAAAACCAAAAAAGCAGTTACTACTGATAAAAAAATTAAAACTGTCACCAACAGTAAGAGTGAGAAAAAATAGCCATGAATAGATTAATCAAAAAATACACCGATACAGTCCGCAAGGAGCTAACCAGCGACTTGGCTATTTCTAATACTCACCAAGTCCCGAAGATTGAAAAAATAGTCATCAATAGCGGTGTCGGTAAGGCCGTGGCCGATACCAAGCAGCTCGATATGGTAGTAGCCACTTTGGCTACGATATCTGGCCAAAAGCCAATCATTACCAAGGCCCAACACAGTATCGCGACATTTAAATTGCGCGAAGGAATGCCCATCGGCACCAAGGTTACTTTACGCGGCGAGAGAATGTACAGCTTCTTGGACCGCCTAATTGCAGTTGTATTGCCCCGAACCCGAGATTTTCATGGTGTTAGTGCCAAGGCTTTTGACAAGAGCGGCAATTACAGTATCGGTATCAAAGACCAGACAGTGTTCCCAGAAGTAGCCTACGAGGATGCTATGGTAATCCATGGGCTTCAAATAACAATAGTAATCAGCGGCAACGACGCCAAAGCTAGCAAGATGCTTCTTGAAAAGCTTGGTATGCCGTTCGAGAAAGGAGCGAAGTAATGGCCCGAAAAGCATTGATCCAACGAGAGTTAAAAAGACAAAAATTAGCAGCTAAATTTGCCACCAAACGCGCTCAGCTTCGAGCGGACGGCGACCTAGAGGGCTTAGCAAAATTGCCTCGCAACTCTAACCCAAACCGTCAGCGTAACCGCTGTGTGATTACTGGTCGCCCAAGAGGCTACATCGGTAAATTCGGTTTAAGCAGATTAACCTTCCGAGAATATGCCTCTAAGGGGCAGATTCCTGGCGTAACTAAATCGAGCTGGTAGGAGAAAGATACTATGATTACAACAGATCCAATTGCAGATATGCTAACAAGAATAAGAAACGGAATTATGTCCGGTAAGGTTGAGGTTGTGATGCCGCATTCGAAGCTTAAAGCAGCTATCGCCGAAATCCTCCACTCAAACGGCTACCTGGGTAAAGTCTCAGTAGTAGAGCTTGGAGGCTTCAAACAATTAAGCATGCTACTAGATGGCGAATCACAGCCAGAAAGCCTGGTTAGAGTTAGCAAGCCAGGTCGTCGAATTTATGCTAAGGCTGACGAAATCCCAACCGTCCGAACCGGCCGAGGCATAGTAATAGTTTCTACCCCTGTAGGAATCATGACTGGCAAAGAAGCCCGAAAAAAAGGAATTGGCGGCGAGCTAATTTGTAAGGTGTACTAAGATGAGTAGAATCGGCAGACAACCAATACCAGTATCCGAAGGAGTTGAAGTATCGATTGAAGGCAATCTAGTAACTGTCAAAGGTCCCAAGGGCGAGCTTCGCAACAAGGTCCTGAAGGGCTTCGAGGTCACCCAAAATGATAATCTCATTACAGTCGCCCAAAAAGTAGTCAACCCAGACACTCAAAAACAGTTTGGCCTCCAAAGGACCTTAATTGCAAATATGATTATCGGAGTTTCTGAAGGCTTTTCAAAAGAACTCGAAATTAATGGCGTCGGCTACAGAGCCCAAATGAAGGGTAGTGTGCTCGAAATGACCCTTGGTTTTTCGCATCCCATCCTATACACAGCCCCAGAAGGCGTCGTAGTCAGTGTCAACCAAAACATCATTACCGTTACGGGCTACGACAAGCAACAGGTTGGTGAAACCGCTGCTAATATCAGAATGTTTAAAAAACCAGAGCCCTACAAGGGCAAAGGCATCAAGTATGTCGGTGAGCATATCCGCCGCAAGGCAGGTAAGACAGCCGCTAAGGGAGGAACAGAATGAGAAATATCAAATCAGTTCGTAGAATTCGTGCTAAGGTATCTGGCACTTCGGCTCGTCCAAGACTTTGCTTGGCCGTATCATTAACGAACCTCAGAGCTCAGCTAATAGATGACGTAAGCGCCAAAACAATCGCCTCGGCAACTACCCTGTCCAACAAAGACCTTAAGGGTAAATCGTTGACCCAAAAAGCCGAATGGCTAGGTGCTCAAATAGCCGAACAGGCCAAAAAAGCTAAAGTTAAGAATGTGGTTTTTGACAGAGGTGGTAAAATTTATCATGGCAGAGTTAAGGCTTTTGCAGAGTCAGCCCGTGCGGCAGGATTGGAGTTTTAGATGAATAATAATAGTCAATTTGGCAGAACCAATACCCGCGAAACACCCGAATTCGATGAGCGAATTATTGCTTTAGATCGTGTTACCAGAGTAGTTAAAGGCGGACGCCGTTTTAGATTTAGAGCCACAGCAGTTGTCGGCGACGGCAAGGGTAAGGTTGGTATCGGAGTAGGTAAGGGCAAGGATGCCCCAGCTTCAATCCAAAAAGCCATTGCTCGAGGCAAAAAAGCGATGGTTCAGTTCGAACTCAAAGGCACGACTATACCTCACGAGGTGCAAGTTTCTTCAGGTGGGGCAGTAGTATTTATGAAGCCCGCCCGTCCAGGAACTGGCGTAATCGCTGGTGGTGCTGTACGAGCCGTCCTAGAAGCTGCTGGTGTTAAAGATGTCCTAACCAAGTCGCTCGGCTCAACTAATAAAATCAATAACTCATATGCCACTATCGAGGCGCTCGGCCAACTCAAGGGCCTACCAAAAGTTACTAAGGAGTCAAAATAATGAAAGTTCATGAATTAAAAACTACCAAAACCAAATCCGATAGACGTTTGGGTCGCGGTATTAGCGCTGGTCAGGGTAAAACTGCCGGCCGTGGTACAAAAGGTCAGAACTCTCGAACCGGAAGTAAGTTTAAACCCGGCTTTGAGGGTGGACAAACCAAGCTTGCTCAACGTCTACCAAAGGCCCGAGGTTTTCGATCTTACACCAGAAAAGAATACCAAGTAATAAATCTCGATGATATCCAGACACTCGGCAAAAAGATTGTTAACGCCTCAATACTGGCTCAGGCAGGACTAATCCGCAAAGCCAATCAGCCCTTGAAGCTGCTCGGAGATGGTACAATTGTTCTTGCAGTAACCATTACTGTCGATAAGGCCTCAAAGTCTGCTGTTGAAGCAATCCAAAAAGCTGGAGGCAAGGTAGTAATCAAAACCAGAACCGAAAAAGAACCTATTCAAAAGGCAATCAAAACGTCCGACACCAAGAAGACCAAGTAAGTAGCAACTGGAGGTAAATGAATAAAGAGACCTGGCGTCAATTATACAAAAACACCACACTGCGTAAGCGCTTGCTGGTGGTGCTTGCTGTTATGGTCGCCTATAGCTTGCTCTCGCAGATTCCAGTACCAGTTGCTGACGGTGCTAAACTCCAGACATTCTTAACGAAGCTTTTTGAATCTAATTCAGTACTCGGCTTTGTCAATTTGTTTTCTGGCGGAGCACTTTCCAGATTCTCAGTACTTTTAATGGGTCTGGGCCCATATATTAATGCTTCAATTATTATTCAACTTTTAACCCAGGTCATTCCTAAGCTCGGCGCACTTTCAAAAGAGGGTGAGGCCGGTAGAAACAAAATCAACTACTACACCAGGTTGCTGACCTTGCCGCTGGCAATTATCCAATCCTTTGCAATGGTCATACTGGTCAGGAATCTGTCCACCCAATCTGTCGGAATAGACCTCATCGGGAACCCAACGGTATTTCAATGGGTAATGATGATATCTACTATTACTGCCGGCTCAATGCTCTTGATGTGGATGGGCGAGTTGATTACTGAAAAGGGTATCGGCAATGGTATCTCGATGATAATTTTATTTGGAATTGTAGCTAGCCTGCCTGCTACCATGGCATCACAGTTCGCCCTGGTACAGTCTGACCCTACCAAGATAGCAAGCATTATTTTTATATTGGCCGCCGCTGCGGCTTCGGTTGTATTTATCGTTTATCTTAACGAAGGCCAGCGCAACATACCTGTCTCGTATGCTCGCAGAATGACCAATACTAAGTCTTACGGCGGTGTTGATACCCATTTGCCCCTAAGGGTCATTACAGCCGGAGTTATACCAATTATATTTGCGCTGGCTTTTTTGTCGATACCGACCTTTTTAGGGCAGTTATTCACTAACGCCAGCACTGCCTGGGTGGCTAATTTTGCCCAAAAGCTAACCACTATTTTTTCTCCTACAAGCTGGGTTTATGCTATTACCTACTTCGTACTGGTAGTCGCATTTACCTATTTTTATACAGCGATTATATTCAAACCCGATGAAATAGCCGAAAATCTCCAAAAACAAGGAGGCTTCATACCAGGCGTCAGGCCGGGCGAAGAGACCTCCAAGTATCTCAAAACCATTATTACTCGAATTACCTTTACGGGCTCTCTAGGGCTCGGCATAGTGGCCCTCCTGCCGTTCGTGATGGAAACCGTCTTTAAGACCTCGCAGGCTATTACAATTGGCGGCACAAGCCTACTAATTATCGTGGCTGTGATCATCGAAACCGTCAAGCAACTTCGATCGATGTTGCTAATGGCAAGCTATGAAAAATACTAAAAACAACCATTTCGGGTCAAAAAACCCTTTACAGATGAGCCAATCTCGTCTATAATTACATCTTGTAACTTTAATCTATGGCAAATACAAAGGAAGTAATCGAAGTCGAGGGTAGCGTTATTGAAGCGCTGCCTAATGCACACTTCAAGGTAGAACTTGAAAATGGGCATGTAATTTTGGCACACATTTCTGGTAAGATGCGCATGCATTACATCAAGATACTGCCAGGAGACAAGGTAACGATCGAGATGACGCCTTATGACTTGTCAAAGGGTCGAATCACTTTTCGACATAAGTAGGAGAATATTTTGAAAGTTCGCGCCGGAGTCAAAAAAATCTGTTCAAAATGTAAAATCGTCGTACGCAAACGAGTTGTACGAGTTATTTGTGATAACCCTAAACACAAGCAGAGGCAAGGCTAATGGCCCGTATTGCCGGAACCAACATCCCAACTGAGAAACGCCTAGAAGTTTCTTTGACCTACGTTTACGGAGTTGGGCTTAAAACTAGCCAAAAAATCCTTAAAAATCTTAACATCGACCCAAATCAGCGGGTCAAGGATGTATCTGAGTCTGATTTAACAAAAATCCGAGAATACATCGACAAAAACCTTATAGTCGAAGCCGATTTGTCCCGTATTGTTAGTGGTAACGTCAAGCGCCTTAAAGAAATCAAGGCCTACCGAGGTCTGCGCCACAGCGCCGGTCTGCCATCAAGAGGCCAACGGACCAAGACCAATGCCCGTACCAAACGTGGTCGCAAGGTAACAGTCGGAAGTGGTCGAAAAAAGTCAGCAGCTAAAACTTAAGTAAAGGCAATAATATGAGCAAACCAGCAGTCAAAACCAGAAAAAAGAAACTAAAGCGCAATATACCCAAAGGTATAGTGCATATACACTCTAGTTTTAATAACACCATTATTACCATCACAGACGAAAAAGGTGCAGTTCTTAGTTGGGCATCTTCTGGATCGGCTGGCTTTAAGGGCTCACGCAAAAGCACTCCTTATGCAGCCCAGATGGCTGCCGAAAAAGCCGTTGGTGTCTGCAAAGACTTCTCGATGAGTAGCGTCGATGTAATCATTAAAGGCATCGGCGGAGGTCGAGAGAGCGCCATTCGAGCTTTGCAAGGTTCTGGAATTAGTGTTAACTCCATCAAAGACGAGACTGGCATCCCACACAACGGCTGCCGAGCCCGAAAGGCAAGGAGAGTCTAGCGATGGCACGAAACCTAACCCCAGCTGCTAAGATAGCTCGCCGAGAGGGCGCCCACACTCACCCAAAGGCCGTCAAAGCCCTAACACGCCGCAATTATGCTCCAGGCCAGCACGGCCAGTCGCGTCGGCCAAAGCCTAGCGATTACGCCTTGCAACTAAGAGAAAAGCAAAAAACCAAGCGCTACTATGGGATCCTTGAAAAGCAGTTCAGAAAATACGTCGAAAAAGCCGAAAAAATGCAAGGTGTAGCTGGCGAAAACTTACTTCAGTTGCTTGAGCGCCGCCTAGACAATGTCATCTATCGGTTAGGAATTGCACCATCCCGTCCTGCCGCACGACAGGTTGTAACCCATGGCCACGTCATGCTAAACGGCAAAAGAGTCGACATCCCATCAATCATCGTTTCACCAGAAGATGAAATCACGATACGCGAAACCAGCCTAAAATCCACTTATTTTGTTGCCCTCAAAGACAGTATTGACCCTAACCAAACTTTGCCTAGCTGGCTAAGCTTCGACCAAAAGAAGTTCAGCGCCAAAGTAACGGGGTTGCCACTGCGCGAGGAACAAGACCAAGAGATCGAAGAGCAATTAATTATTGAGTATTACTCACGTTAAATAATAAGGAGATTCAATGTTATACGATATCAATTTGCCAGAATTAAAAGAAGAAAAAACAACCGACAACTCAGCTCAATTTACGGTCGAGCCGTTGTATCCCGGCTATGGAATGACGCTCGGTAATTCAATTCGACGCGTATTGCTATCTAGCTTAGCCGGAAGCGCAATTACTGCTGTAAAAATCGAAGGTGTAAGCCACGAATTCTCAACCATTTCAGGTGTGCGTGAGGACATCATAGAAATCATCCTTAACCTCAAGCAGGTCCGCTTCAGAAACCCTAACGAAGAGCCGACCACGCTAACCCTTAAAAAAGTTGGCGGAGTAGTCACTGCTGGTGATATCGCCAGCGTTAATGGCGTCGAAGTGGTCAATCCAAAGCTTGTTCTTGCAAACCTAGATAACGCAAAATCAAAATTCGAAATGGAAATAATTGTCGAACAGGGCCGAGGTTATGTGCCAGTAGAGAGCCAGAGCGGCGAAAAACTACCAATCGGCATGATTGCAATCGACGCTATCTACACCCCAATTAGAAGGGTTCGATACAATGTTCAAAACACTCGCGTCGGACAAATGACCAACCTCGACAAACTTGTACTAGAAGTCGAAACCGATGGTACAATTACTCCGCGAGAAGCTGTTATGCAGGCCGCCGAGGTCCTAGTTGGACACTTCCAGGTGCTTGCCGGGCATGATGTTGTCTCAGTTGGTAGCGGTGGAATCATGACTGCTTCTGAGCGAGCCGAAGCAGATATGGCCCAAATCGGAGTTGATGAAGTTAATTTTAGCCCCAGAACAGCCAACGCCCTAATGAACAATGACATTAAGACCATAAAAGATCTTATGGACCTAAGTCCAGCCGATCTTAAGGAGCTCAAGGGCTTCGGGGCCAAAGCCCAGGAGGAAGTAATAGATAAACTTGCCGAGCTTGGCGTTAGCCAGGAGCCGATTGCCTAAAAAGGCAATCAGGATAATTTAGAAAGACCATACCATGCATAGACACAGCAACATCGGAAAGAAGTTCTCAAGAGCCGCCGCCCCACGTCGGGCGCTAATGCGTGGCTTGGTCGACTCACTAATTCTTTACGAACGAATCGAAACTACCGAAATCAAAGCCAAGGAGCTTGCCCGCATATTCGACAAGCTTGTTACTAAAGCAAAAAAGCAAGACTTGCACAATTATCGTCAGGTGCTCAGCTTTACTATCAATCCAATCGCAGCCGAAAAATTAAATACTGACCTAGTACACGGCTTTCAGACCAGAAACAGTGGCTACACAAGGGTTGTAAAAACAGGCAAACGACTGGGCGACGGAGCTGAAATGGCAGTCATCGAATTGATCCTAGATGCCGATTACAAACCTGGTGCTAAGCAAGCTGAAGCTAAAAAAACAGTAGCCAAAAAAACCACCAAGAAAACATCAGCTAAGCCAGCTACTAAGGTTAAAACAGCTAAGACTAAAACTGCCGCTGTCACTGCCTCAAAAGGAGCAAAATAATGAAGACATATTCAGCTAAAAAATCAGAAGTAAGCCAGCAGTGGTATATTATTGATGCGACAGGCCTAACTCTAGGTCGTTTGAGCACCAGGATTGCTGAACTGCTAATGGGCAAACACAAACCAAGCTATACCCCAAACATCGTTTCGGGCGATATCGTAATTGTTACCAACTGTGCAAAAATCAAAGTTACTGGTAACAAGCTCGAAGCAAAGTTTTATTACCGCCACAGCGGATACCCTGGTGGAATCAAAGAAACAAGCCTCAAAGACATGCTACAAAAACACCCCAACCGCGTTATAGAGCACGCTGTAGCGGGCATGCTACCAAAAAATAAGCTTCAGGACGAAATGCTCAAGCACCTTAAGGTTTATGCCACTGATGAGCACAAGCACGATGCTCAAAAGCCAGAAATAATTAAGCTGGAGACCAACTAAAATGCCAGAAAAAACACCAGAAAAAGTAGCTGCCGAATCAACCCCCAAGGCTACAGCCAAAAACCATTACTACCGAGCCATCGGACGACGCAAACAGTCAGTAGCTGTCGTTAAGCTTTTCAAGGGCAAGGGAGATATCACTATTAACACTAAGTCAGCAATCGATTATTTTTCAGCAACCGAAACATATGTACACAACATCAAAGCTCCACTCGACCTACTGTCAAAAAGTAAAGAAATGGATGTCGTAGTCAAGGTAGATGGTGGTGGTCTTAGGGGCCAGTCAGATGCCATCAGACTCGGAATCGCCCGTGCCTTGGTTGAAATGAGCGAAGATTTTCGCACCAGCCTCAAGAAGCACGGCTACCTAACTCGAGACCCACGCAAAAAAGAGCGCAAAAAGCCAGGATTACGCAAGGCCCGCAAAGCCCCTCAGTTCTCAAAGCGATAAAAAAAAGCCCCGCAGCAGCGGGCTTTTTTTATTATTGTTTTAGTAGATGACTTCTTTAAGCATAAGACTTATAATATAATGTATGAGACGAAAACAAATCGTTATGTTAATTCTAATTGTAGCTAGTTTTCTGATTTTCGCTTCCTTGGGCTTTAGAGCCATCGAAAATATCAGCTACAGCGAAGCATTTTATCGCGCCACCTACATTAGCCTGACCCACCACGATAACTTCAAAATGGATTCATGGCCTTCAAGAGCGATAATTATTTCGTTAGTATTGGCTAGTCTGGTTTTGTTGGCATACTTGCTTAAGCTTTTTGGCGAGTATATCATAGGGCTAGGCGATGGATTAAAGCGCCGTAAAGTAAAGGCAAAACTTTTAAGAATGAAAGACCACTACATAGTATGCGGAATCGGACGAGTCGGTAGCCAAGTTGCTAGGGAACTAGCTTCAGAAAACCAGCTATTTGTTGCAATCGATAAAGACGAAGACCGAGTCAAGGAGGCTATAGCAATGGGCTATACGGCTTTTGTTGGCGACCCGACTAAAGAAAAAGACCTCCAAAAAGCCAAGATCGAAAAAGCCAAGGGCATCGTAGCTTGCCTCGGCGACGATTCGAGCAATCTTTTTGTGACCCTAACCTCACGCCAGATTAACCCCGATTTATTTATAGTATCAAGAGCCAACCGTGAAGAGAATATCACTAGAATTATGCGAGCTGGTGCCGACAAGGTTACCATGCCCAACCAGATTGGCGGATTCCATATGGCCACTATGCTAATGCGCCCACATGTGATTGATATCTTGGATGTTTTATCAACCAACAAAAGCTCCGAGCTGCAAGTCCAGGAAATAGTTATACCGCATAGCTCTAGAGTTAGCGGCCACCGACTCGAGAACGTCCTTAAACACGCTGAGGGCGTCAGTGTATTGGCCCTCAACACTGCTAGCGGCAGCAGTCAGGTTCATCCGATGGGCAGAGAGGTAATCTACCCGGGCGACAAACTCGTAGTAATGGGTACTAAAAACCAACTACAATCCATCCAGAAGCTTGTATAATAGAGCTATGATACACATTATGGCAGGGGACAACAAAGCAACAATCAACATTTTGTACGAAGATAGCCGGGTTATTGTAATCAATAAGCCAGCTGGCCTCGTGATGCACCCCAAAAATGAACGTGACGAATCTAGTAGCGTTTTTAGTATCTTTCAAGATCAACTAGCCCAAAATAACGATCTGCGCGGCGGTATTGTTCATCGTCTCGATAAGGATACCTCTGGAGTAGTTATTATGGCCAAAGATGAGTCGGCTCTGGAGTTCTTGCAGGCCCAGTTTGCCAATCGTGAAGTCGATAAAACCTACCTAGCCTTGGTCTGGGGCCACCTCAGCCACCCCAAGGCTCGAATCGAGCTACCCGTGCGGCGGTCACTCAAATCGCCCAACCTTATGGCTGTCCACCCCACCGGTAAGATGTCGATCTCGCAGTACGAAGTACTGACAGAGTACCTCAATTATAGCTACCTGAGTGTCAATATCCATACCGGCAGAACTCACCAAATAAGAATCCAGTTTGCACATATCGGACACCCCGTCGTAGGAGACAAGCTATATGGTAAAAGGCCTATGCCAGATGGGCTCCAGAGACAATTCTTGCATGCCGAAAAATTATCCCTAATACTGCCGGGCGAAAAACAAAAGAAGACCTTTGAGGCTCCTTTGCCGACTGAGCTGGCTAGTTTTCTTAAGGGGCTGGCGTGAGTAAGCTAACACTTCACCCTACTACGGCCAGCCAGCTCCATTCAGCTGCTCTGCAGCCGACGCACGGCTATTTATTCGCAGGCGGCGCCGGACTTGGCAAAACCACTGCAGCTCATAATTTTGCGAAGACTCTACTGGGCAAGCAAGCCAACACCGGCGACCTGGCGCGCTGGGTTTTATTTATTGAGCCCGAGGCTGGAAAGAAGCTAAGATTACCACAGCTCGAGCGGGTGCATGACTTTGCTAACCATTCAAAACCTAACAACATCAGCAGTAAAGTCATAATACTAGATGGCGCAGATTCACTGACCATCGAGGCTGCCAACTCTCTGCTATTACTGCTCGAGGAGCCACCACCATTTACGACCTTCATTTTGGTGGCCGAACGCAAAGATATGATCCCAAAAACCGTCATATCTAGGCTCCAGCTTATCAATTTTTATACACCTACCAATAGCCAGCTAGAGGGTTTGATTTCCGAATATAAAGTTTCGCCAGAGACCTACGACGTAATTGGGCGCTACCCAGCCCTGCTGATATCGGCTAGCCTTGAGGATGGCACTGCTCATGAGCAATTACTAGCCAAAGCCCAAAGCTTCCAGCAGGGTGGAATTTCTGACAGGTTAGTGGTATCATCTGGTATTGCCGACAAATCAGAGGCCCAACGACTAATTAGCACAATCTCAGCTAATATCCAAAAACAGTCCTTTAGCCACCACTGGTCTGTCCGAGCAAACAGCTTGATAAAAGCGCAGATACACTTGTACAATAATGGTAATCCTAAGTTTGTGCTAGAGCACCTAGCATTGGAGTTTGAATGATATTTGAAGTAATTATATTTTTAGGCTTTTTTATTCTGACCTTCTTACTCCTTAGTAAGTATAAGATAGGCCTGGTCGAATCGGTGGTTGAAAGCCTGGCGATTCTGCCCGTTAGCCACGATTCTAGGCTCGAGAGCTTACTAGAGATTGCCAGTCGCTATTATGCCGAAAAAAACTACCTGGCATCAGAAAAAGCTTACCTCAAGGTTTTGAAAGTAGACCACAAAAATAGTTTGGCTTACAGCCGATTGGGCTTTATATATTCTCATTTTGGCCAAATCGATGATGCCATCGATTGCTTTCAAATAGTAGCAGACAACTATCCCAATTCGGCTAGTTATTATAATCTGGCCATGATGCTTTTTAAAAACCGACGATTCAAGCGCTCGGCCACCGCTCTAGAAAAATCAATCGATATGGAAGAGACCCCCGCTCGCCTCGTGACGCTGGCACGAATCTACCGCGTCATAGGCTCCTACGACAAGCAAATTAAGGCCCTAGGTAGAGCACTCGAACTCGAGCCTGCAGGCACATCGATTATGTTGCTTCTGGCGGAAGCACATTTGCACGAAAATCAGCCATCTCAGGCTGCAACCATGTTTAAGGCGATATTGAAGATAGAGCCAGGCAATGTGAGGGCCAAGCAGGCCCTCAGCTCTAATCCAGCCTTGAAGAAACTGCAGTAAACTGGTAGACTATAATTTGCTTTTGTATCTGTAAATTGTCAAATTAGCCACCCTAGCTCAGGGGTAGAGCACTTCCATGGTAAGGAAGGGGTCGCGGGTTCAAATCCCGCGGGTGGCTCCATACCAAACACGTGCCGGGTTACCCAAGTGGTCAACGGGGGCTGACTGTAAATCAGCTGGCTTATGCCTTCGGGGGTTCGAGTCCCTCACCCGGCACCATGCCGACGTAGCTCAATTGGTAGAGCAGCTGTTTTGTAAACAGCAGGTTGCGGGTTCGAGTCCCTTCGTCGGCTCCAGCAATTATTAGATCTACTAAAAATAGACCAAAAAATATATGAAAAATAAAAAAACACCACCACATCAGCTGACACTATCGACCGACAAAAAAGTACTCGGTGTGGTCGGTGGCATTGCCGATTATTTTGGTTTCGACAAAGCCTTGGCCCGAATTATTGCAGCAATCCTAGTTATTATGTCGGGCATCATACCTGGTGTATTGGTGTATCTGATTATTGGCGCAGTCATTAAGCCCGAAGCCAAGACCCAAAAGCGCTAACACTAGAGTTGGGAGCTACTTCGAGTTGTTGTTCCAGAAAACTCTCAGGGTAGCCAGCAAAATAATTGAGCCCAGCCCAAATAAGGCAATTAGCGACATCGCAGCTCTAATATCGGCAGGCTGCTCACCCCATATAGGCCGTAGTATTATAGGTATTATAGGTGCCGAAAAAAGCACAATTGGTTGTAATTGAAAGCTCTTGCTGGGGGCTCTTTCTGATTTGGGAGCTTTTGTAATATAGGCAAAAATAACTGATATGATAATAAAAAATAGTGTAATTTCTGCCAGCCAACCAATGAAGTTAAGGTAGGGTACACCAAAAAATATACCTCCTTTGGTCCAGATATAAACCTTATTAACAGTCGAGTTTACGGGATCGGCAGCAAGGTCGGTAAGAGTGGCTATTAACCCGCCCAGCAAAGCAAACCAAACTATCTTTGGGCCTTTGATCATTTTAAAATCACCAAGCAATATACGCACGACCCAGTAGGTGGAGTAGGTAATGGCAAAGTAGGTTAGCATCAGTAGTGGCGGAACCCCACCAACGAGCGGACCATTATTTAGCAAATTATAGTAGTAGTCGCCAAATATCTTTCCGGTACTGACGCCAAGGTATTCAGTGGTGTAGCTAACTATAAATATTACAATAAAAAACAATATAATATTTTTGCGACCCAAGTACTTACTGCCGTGCATAAAAATAAATACAGCTGGCAAGAAATATATTAAAAGTGGTAGCAAGCCACCACCAAATGATATTAGGCTGGTGAGCACGATAAGCGCCAAAATAAACCAGCGAAAAGTACTGCTCTTATCGATTTTTGTGTTGGAGTCTTTTATAGCTTTCATGCTTTAAATATTACACTCATCTTTGGCTATCTACAACAAAATTAGCCATTAGTAGTCGCAGTTTGTTATACTATTCTCAAGCGTATGCGTATTACTATCAACTCACTTTACTGGTACTTCGGAATTCCGATTGTACTTTTTGTGGGCATCAGGGGCCTAAAGCAGTACAAGGCTACCGGCAACTTGCTCGATAGATGCATCGGCTGGATGGGCATATTTTTTACATTTAGTTTACTGGCCTATGGTCTGGGCCCAATCATCTCGGACGATTCGACCATACTAACATACTTGACTATTGCTGCTAGCTTATTCCAATTCATGGCACTATTTTTCTTATGGCTAGCAGTCGCCAGGCTGTATTCACCCAAAAGTAAGCTCGGGGCAAAGCTAATAGTAGCTTTCGATATTATTTTAGTTATGATCGCCAGCTACCTATCGATAACCCAAAATTTAGCTACCCCAACAACAATCTCGCAGCTACCAAGTGGCTTTTGGGCTATTAATTATGTTTCCAGGCCAGCGCTAGATATAGCAACATCACTGCAATATGCCTGCCTGCTCTTAATAGGTGCAATGTTCGTCTATCAAGCTTTCACGTTAGTCAACACCAAAAACAAACGCCGAACCATGCTGCTGGGAGCAGCACTATTTATGGTCGGCGTTTTGTCTTGTCTGCGTCCATTAGTTATTGCGGCCTCCGATTCGGCTTTTCAATACCTAACCATCGCCATAGCTGCACTAGTTGTAGCTCTAATAGTTGGTAGCATCTTTTACGGTAGCAAACCAAATCGCTAAAGAGCACCCTCAACTTCACTTTTAACCTCAGCGGATTTGTCGGTAGTGTTGGTCCGACCCGTCGGTACTGTCAAATAAAACACCGAACCCGAACCAACCTCACTACTAAATTTTAGCTGCGAGCCAATCCTAGCAGCCAGTTTAGAGGCGATGTGCAAACCAAGACCCGTACCTTCGGACTCCCTTGTAAGTGGGTCTTCGGAGCGCCAAAACTTTTCAAAGACTTTTTTCTGCTCAGACTTGGATATTCCTATTCCGGTATCGTTGACAGATATCTGGACCTGACCATCGTTGCTGACATCGGTCACGATAGTAACCCCACCCTCGCGGGTGTATTTGATGGCGTTCGATATTAGGTTCTGGATTATTTCTTTAAGGTACAGTTTCGAGGTTGCCACTTTCGGCAAGTTCGTCTGCGTCTCGAATTTGATATACAATTTTTTGCGCTCGGCTTGGTTGGTAAAGGTAGTTTTGAGCTCATCTAGCACCAGGCCGACATCAAAAAGCTCAACCTCAAATTTGTCGGTTTCTTTTTCGGCCTTCGATAGTGTCGAGAGGTCATTGACCATTTCTGCCAGTGATATAACTTGGTCATGAGCTTTTTTAATCGAACCGACAGTTTGGTTACTCTCACCAAGCTGTTTTTTGGTGGCCATCTCGGCCATCGATATGTTGGCCTCTGCTATCGCAACCGGTGTTCGCAGCTCGTGGCTTACAACTGCAATAAAATCACTCTGTTCGTCTTCTACTGATTTTTGCTTGGTGATGTCTCTGAGCAAAAAGGTGTAGCCGTTTTCATGAGTTATCGGGTTGTCGAGCTTGGTACGGTTAATACTAATCTCGAGGCTTATAAGCTCATTGCCAACTTTGGTGTAATAATCCGACACCTTGGACGAGTAGGCGATTGAGCCCGCGACAGCCATGATATCGACCGGCTTGTTGTTGGCGTCATATAGCTTCAGGTAATCGCCAATGCTGTGGTCCTCGATACTATCGTTGGTATCAAATAGCTCCAGCGCGGCAGAGTTATAGACATTTATTTTGCCACTATCATTGATCGCAATCACAGCCTCGGACATACTATTTATTAGTGCCACCAGACGCAAATGCTCGTATTCGGCCTTGGCCATCTTGCCAGAAAGACTCTCGCGGTACTGTTTGGTACCAAGAATTATTTTACTAAGAACCAATACGGTGCCTATCATTATGGTTAGCCAGGGCAGGGTGCTAATGAGCTTATCGATATTCAGCGGCGCCTGCTGGTAGGCCACACCCACCACGACGACTATCGACATAAATACAATATCGACCGCAAGACCAACTTTTTGGTAGTAGTAATCATTAAGATAGCCGAGCAATATCCACAGCACTAGGTAATACGAGAGCGTCGGCACTATAGCAATAATCACAAAAGCCAGCGCAACGTGATAAGAGCCAAGGTACAGGACATGCCGCTTGGTAAATTCAAGGGCGGGTATAAAGTGCGTAAATGAGAATAGCACCAGCACAGCCACAGTTGGCCAGATGAGGTACGGATTTGTGGTGTAGAGCGTCTTGGTAAAGTAGCCGAGCACAATTAGTAGCGCCGTCGCGACCACCAGCGGAGTGGTGGAGTTGGCATCTATTAGTGAATCTTCAAATTGGCTAAGCTTAAGCTTGTCTTTGTCCATATTTATTTATTATAACTGAAAATGCTTTTGTTTAATATCGTATAAAGCGCTAGATGTTTGCACAACCAAAGCCGGACTAAGACTGCGGTATATATATGAAGCGTAAGCCAGCACTCTAAAAACACAATAAAGCCCGCATCAACACCTACAAACAGTAACTGCCAATAAATTAGCTTGACAATATATATATATATTACTATTGTATACATAAGCTTTAATACTACAAATGCCTAAAAAATCAACTACATCCAAAAGGACAAACTCATTTAAAGGGTCAAAAAAGAGACCCCAATGGCAGCTGCCATTACTAGCTGTACTAGTTGCCGCCGCAGTAGGCTTTGGTATCTTCGTAGTTTTCTTTAGTAAGGCCGGCACTGTGGGGCCACACATGTATATGGCAGCTAGCAACAACACCACAGATGCTACTTTCACACAATTTGATTTTGGTATTTTTGGCGACAAATATGTGGCCGGAGACTGGAACAAGGACGGAAAAGACACGCTGGGCGTATATCGCGCAAGCGATGCATCCTTTTATCTGACAAATAATAACAGCTCTGCAGGCGTTCCTGGATTCCGGTACGGTGATTTTGGAGATATACCTATTGCCGGCGACTGGAACGGCGATGGGACCACAACCGTCGGAGTATATCGCCCAACTACTGGCAAGTTCTATCTCCGCAACTCTAACACCACAGGTAAAGCTGAGGTGGAGACCCTAATGCTTGGAAATTTATCAAGTACAACGCCCGACAAAGTACCAATAGCATGCGACTGGAACGGTGACGGCATAACAGATTTGGGACTATTCCGAACATCCACGGCCGAATGGGAAACATTCGCTAGCTATGGCCAGCAAGCTGGAGCACCATGGATAGGA
>CALRCL010000005.1 GCA_943354575.1 Patescibacteria group bacterium UBA4664
ACGCTCTTCGTAGCAATATTCTTACTAAAAGACAAAAACAAAAAAACCGATCACGAAAGCTAGGCTAACTTCCTAAAAAATAACCCGCCGCGTGGTAAAATAATAAGCGTAAGAAGCAACACCGTTCATCTATAGTGTTGATTGCCAATTAAAAATATAAGCCACAATATATATGAGCATAAAAACACGCAAAATTTTACCAGTCATTGGCCTCGCACTTTTTGCTTTGGTATTTTTACTACACCCAGGCATTGCATCGGCTCACCAACCTCGCATCGTGGAAGATCGCCTAACGGTAGTAACGGAGCCGGAGATCTCGAAAGCCTACTACGGCAAGCTCGAAGGGGCACCAGATATCTACACCATTAGCTCTAGCCAAGACTTTGACCTTTATGTTGGTATTTTGGTTCCGGATATTGCAGGCCAAAAGAAAGACATAACTGTCGTAGTATTAAAAGACGGCAACCAAATTACCATTCTGGATAGTAATGCATTTGAATGGACACAGCTTTATGAGCCATTTGGTGCCGACAGGTACTGGAAGGGAGGCGAGTACAGGGCAGCTGCCGGGCCAGGCAATTATGAGATCCGCGTATCGAGCACTAACAACGACAGCAAATACGCACTTGTTGTAGGAGAGTTAGAAAAGTTCGGCTTTAACGAAAGCAGGAGCGCAGTCAATTTGATACCTCAGATCAAAAAAGGATTCTTTAACCAGTCTCCAATCGGCTTCGTGCTTTCGCCACTAGGATTAGGGCTAATCGCAATCATGTATATCTTGGCGTTTATATTTGGATTTGCTTACCATGCGTTACTAAAAAAGTTTGCCAAGGGCACTACTCGTGGAGCTGTCAGAAATATCGGTACCCCCGACCGCTTGCTGCGTGTAGCTATTGGCGTGGGGCTGCTATTGTGGGCAATTACGACCTCTTGGAGCCCGGTTCTACTCTTCTTTTCAGGCTTCGCATTTTTTGAAGCTATATTTAGCTGGTGTGGCTTTTATGCCGCTCTTGGCAAAAAAACTTGCCCTGCTTAAGTAGCTGGGCCAGCGAGTAACCGCAACAATGCAGCGATAGGTGTTAAGATACCCGTATAAATCATAAGGAGGATAGACTAGTGAACGACCCGAAAGCAAATGCAGACAACAACCACGACCACCCAGCCAGTACAGACCCAACAGTCTGCGACCCTGATAAATACAAAATGATTTTTGAAAACGATAGAGTTAGGGTGCTGGAGTACAAAGACAAGCCAGGCGAAAAAACAACCCGCCACCACCACCCAGACACCGTGACCTTTACGCTGTCGGCTTTTGACAGAAAGCTGTATGTCAACGGCGAAGAGAAGGTGGTAAACAAAAAAGCCCACGAGGCCGGCTGGCAAGACGAGCAGTTTCATATTGGAGAGAACATCGGCACAACAGACACGCACACTATACTGGTAGAGCTCAAAGAACCGCGACCTTCAGTATAGGTACCAGAATAATAATTTGTTGATTATGGCTATGCTATGGTATACAATATGGTTATGAAAACAACACTCATCGCCTTTGCAGCAGTTATTGTAACCATGGCCATTATCGATGGCGCCTGGCTAGCCACGATGTCGAAAAGCTTTTACGGCGTTCAGCTCAAGCATTTGATGGCGGCCAGCCCCAACTTGCTACCAGCCATTATATTTTATTTGATATATGCCATAGCCTTGGCAGTAATTATAGTTGTGCCGGCCACTAAAGGTACCGTAGACTACCGCAATGTATTTTTGCTCGGTATGCTTTTTGGCCTGGCTGCCTATGGCACCTACGACCTCACCAACCAAGCCACACTCAAGCAGTGGCCAACACTCGTGACTATTGTTGATCTGACATGGGGATCGCTACTTACAGGTACTGTCTCGGCAGTGGCAGTTTATGTAACTAGGTACTTCGTCTAACAAATAACGATGGGGGCAGATTCGATACAACCACTTCTGCAAAACTATATTTTGCTGGCAGCAGTGGTTTTTATTTATGTGACGCTGTGTTTTGGCCTGGCAGTTATTAAAAAGCGCAATGACATTGCCGATATTGCCTGGGGCTTGGGCTTTTTGCTAGTTGCAGCTACCTCCTATTGGCTCGGTGGTGTGAAGCTCGACCTCGCACTACTAGTAACGATTTTGGTGGCTATATGGTCGCTCAGGCTGGCTGGGCACATATACTTGCGCCACCGCGGACGTGGCGAAGACGCGCGTTATGCGATCTGGCGAACTGAGTGGGGTAAATGGTTTTATATTAGATCTTACCTGCAGGTTTTCTTGCTACAAGGCTTTTTATTACTGTTGGTAGTTAGCCCGGTGGTTGTCATAAATACCTACCGGTATTTTGATACTAATTCGATGGCGGCGGCGAGTATTGCTATCGGCTTGATTATTTGGCTTGTGGGTTTTGGTTTCGAATCGATTGGCGACTGGCAGCTTAGTAAATTTATAAAACTGCCATCTAGCAAGGGCCATCTGATGCGCTCTGGGCTGTGGCGATATACAAGGCACCCCAACTATTTTGGTGAGGTTTCGCAGTGGTGGGGCTTATGGATTGTGGCGCTGGCGGTGCCATTTGGTTGGTTGGCAGTGGTGGGGCCACTAACGATTAGCATACTAATACTAAAAGTTTCTGGCGTGCCGATGCTCGAAAAGCTGATGTCTAAAAACCCAGATTTTCAAGACTACAAAAAGCACACCAGCATGTTTGTGCCGATGCCATTCAAGAAATAGTTTTTTTGTTGCAGAAATTATAATTTATAAAATTGACGCTAGCTAGTACTGGGACTACAATTGGAATAACCATAAAAGGTTGCTCCTTTTTATTTAAAGCATCAAAGCCAATTTTACATTCGAAAATACACCGACTGAAGAGAGGTGAGAAGAATGAGAAAGCGTTTCGCGATACATAAAAGTAAGCCAGAACCAGATATTGAGTCGGGCTACGGTTGCCCGATAATAAATACTGCACTTTGTGGTAGCTATTGTGTTACTGGTAGGCTGCTTTGCCAAGAGTCTAGCGACCCTGGCCTACTACGAAGGGTAGTAACCCATTTGCAAGCACTCAGCGACGAGCAGAGCTACCTAGCCAAACACGATTCATTGACTGGGCTATGGAACAGATATGAGTGGGAAAGGCTGGCCAATAGGCGTATAGCTTGGGCTGAGAAGGAAAACAGCACAGTAGGACTACTGTTTATAGACCTTACCAACTTCAAGACAATTAACGACACCCTAGGCCATTCCGTAGGCGATCAACTATTAAAAAGCCTTGCGCTATTGATGGTCGATACCTTAAGGGAGTCTGATATAGGCAGGTCTGGTGGCGATGAGTTTATAATACTTGTCGATTTGTACCCCAGGATAGACGAGAGCCTAACACCAGCTCAGCGGCTTAACGAGGTTATATCGAGATTATCTCAAAAGTTTGAGGTATTCTTTGAATCACTATCTGATCTTGGTGCAACTGCAGCGATTGGCAGTAGTTTGTGGCAATCAGGTATGAGCCTTGATGAATTAGTTGATTTGGCCGACGAGGACATGCGCCTCATCAAAAGTGTACAGCACCTCAAGTGTGGCAAGCATCGAGATTAGGAGCTGCATTGGTATCCAAATCGACAAAGGAGCTATATGCCAAAAAAGCCAACCAAAACTAGACGCAAGGGCACAAGGCATCCGGTAGATCCGACCAATGAGTTTATTGGCAGATACACCGGTTACACCGACGACGAGCTAGTGGCAGCTAACACCAGGGCCCGAACTGGGGATGGGTGGGTGGCTGCTAGAGGTCGTTGTATAGGTGCTATCGCCGAAGAGTTTTATGCTCGTGGTATCGAGCGGCGAATCGAGGAACGGCCGTGATGTTTATCGCTTCTAATGCTACCGATACTGCTAATATCACTAAAAGCAATTTTATACGCCTCCCCGGCAAATACTGGGGAGGCGTAACTATGCCTGAACCATTAAGGTAGTTTTTGCTAGTTTAGCTGTAATCTGCGTTTTTATTATTAAGGCTGTATAATACTGATTATGAGTATCAAACAGCCAAACCGACCCTATGCCGTCTTTGACCTTGATGGCACGCTTATTAGGTGGCAACTATTTCATGCCATTGTTGATAAATTTGCAAAGAGCGGGCGACTATCTACGGCACAGTATCAGTCCGTTAAAGATGCCCGAAAAGTCTGGAAAAACCGCACATCTGACAAGAGCTTTGATGACTATCAAACCGAGCTAATAACGGCCTACCAAATAATCGTAAAAGATTTGTCGACTAAAGAATTTGAAAATGTTGCTAGGGCTGTTTTTGAAATTCACAAAGACCAAGTCTATGTCTATACGCGCGAACTTATGCGCGAGCTAAAAACAAAAGGCTACCTATTATTTGCTGTGTCAGGATCTTTTAGCCACATAGTAGAGCTAGTGGCCAACTACTATGGCTTCGACGACTCGGCCGGCTCAATACAAGCTGTAGCTGAGGGCAAGTTTACTGGCGAGAGGGACATTATTCAATTCGACAGAAAGGTCGATAAAATAAAAGAGCTGGCCCTAAAACACGATGCAACTAACAAGGGCAGTGTCGCCATTGGTGACTCGATGGGCGATTTGGCAATGCTCGAATACGTGGAGCAGGCGATTGCTTTTAACCCTTCCCGCGAGCTATTTGAATACGCCAAAGCTCAGGGCTGGAAGATTGTGGTGGAACGAAAAAACACCATCTATCAGCTCACTAAGCAGGGCGACGAGTATGCGCTTGGGGCGTAATTATAATTAACTTATTAAAAGGTAGCGTATAATACAAACTATGAGTAAGCCGATGCTTTTATCGAAATCCGAATACATGATGTACTTAAAACACCCGGCCTGGCTGTGGCTCAAAAAGCATGACAAGAACAAGCTACCAGAAGTAAGTGCCGACTTGCAGGCCATGTTTGATGCCGGGCACGACTTCGAGGCTTATGCCGAGGCGCATTTTCCCGACGGCGTACAGCTAGGCTTTGATAGCTACTTTGAGTACCTGAGCTTGCCAGCCCGTACAGCCCAAGCTCTCGATGGTGGTGCCAAGACGATCTTTCAGGGCCGTTTTGAACACCAAAAAACTACTTTTATATGCGATGTACTGCGAGTGGTGGGTGATAATGAGCTGGATTTATACGAGATCAAATCGAGTACGAGCGTTAAGTATGACCATATTGTTGATTTGGCTTTTCAGGTAACTGTGCTGGAGGGATGTGGTTACCGCGTGCGCAGCGTTTATGTGATGCACGTCGACAATAGCTATACGCGTAATGGCGAAGTCGATAGCAAACAAATTGTGGCTACCGAGGATGTCACCGAAGACGTTAAGGGGGAGCTGCCACAGACTCAACGCAATATCAAGGGCGCAATAGAAGTCATGGAAGGTGCTAAAATGCCCGACCCTTCGCCAAGCCTAGCTCAGCTTGGTAGCCTAGAAGAATGGCTAGAAGTATATAAAAATATCGTCACTGTACCCGATGGCAGCATCTATGAGCTGTGCCGCCTCAACACCGACACCCTGCAGCTACTTGAGGCCGAGGGCATCACCAAGCTTGCCGATATTCCGCTGGAGCTAGTGAGCGTCAAGCAACAGCGATGGCAATTAGAAGCGCTTAAAAAAGGGGAGCCAATTTATGACACTACAAGGCTCAGCAAATTTCTGGCAGAGCTAGAGTACCCGTTGTACTTTTTTGATTACGAAACGCTTAGTAGTACGGTGCCTTACTTTGATGGCACTAGGCCGTACCAACAAGTGCCATTTCAGTACTCGCTACATGTGATTGATACCCCAGGCGGTGAGCTCAAACACATGGGTTATTTGCATAGTGATAATACCAACCCCGCCAAACCCTTGAGCGCAGCACTAAAGAGCCAGATAGGCGAAAAGGGTACTATAATAACCTGGAATATGAGCTTTGAGAAAAGCTGTAATACATTACTCGGCAACATGCTACCAGAATATAAAGAATTTTATGCAAGTCTAAATAAACGCATTAATGATTTGATGTTGCCATTTAAAAATGGCCTTTATGTTGATGCCAAATTTGGTGGCAGCGCGAGCATTAAAAAAGTCCTACCGGCACTGGTGCCAGAGCTTAGCTACAAAAACCTCGGCATCCAAGAGGGCGGATCGGCTCAGAGGTCGTGGATGGATGCCGTATTATATGGCACTAGGGCTGGCGAGAAAGACCAAGTACTAAAAGACTTAGAAGAGTACTGCGCGCTCGATACACTAGCGATGGTTGAGATATACAAGTTTTTGGTGGCTACGGCTGGCGGAAAAACCCCCGACAAAACCACTACCGAGGCCAAAAACAGCGAAGACTCAGTGCCAGAGTCAAGGCAGACCGAGCCCGAACAACTTTCGATAGATCTCCAATAAATATTACTTAATGAATAAAAAAAGGGGCCTCTACTAAAGGCCCCTTATATCATGCACTTCTGGATTGAGGTGCAAGATATATGTTTGATTTTATGTGTTAGCCGCTTCTAGTGGCTTAAGACGAGTTCTGGATATAGTCCTTCGTCGAAGTTATCTATGAAGCTGCCCATTGGTACCGGCACCGGTACGCCATACTGATAACTAGTGGTGTGCTTCCAAATAACTAATTCGTAGTTGTATTCGAATGATTCGGCAATGATTTTGGCGAACTCTTTATTGTCAGTAAAGATGCCTTCTTTAAACACCATTACGGTTGGGTCGATGTCGTGAAGAGCCCTGGCTATAACGCAGTTTCCAGGTGTTCGTTGGTCGCCACTTGGCAACTCGTTGAGGGGTTGATGCCCCGCACTATTTCGTAGGCGGTTGACCCGCTCGAGTGTGAACTGTTCTTCGTTCATTATTCCCCCTATGCACTTGTACTCACCACGGATGATGCAGATTATATTATACACCTTTTTTTTTAAAACACATCATGAAACTAAATCAGCTATGCCAATAACTTGATGGTATTTTTACTAGTTTGACATAACCGATATAATATGACATTATATTGGTTATTCGGCGTTCGCCGATGTACCCCAAAGATAAGGATTCAAAATGGCTACGATTGTGGTTATAGGAGACATTAGTATTGAGGAGTTTGCGCCGCTATACGCGTCGCTAACTGACCGAGATGTAGTGCCGGTGGTGTACTTTCCCAACTGGGGAGAAATGCTCGGAATACTAAACGGTAAGATCTACGACAGCATAACTCAAGTAGCTGTCGAGCATTGCCGAAACGAGTACCCGCGTGAATATATTCGGATGAGTGTATCTAGGTGTATCCAAAGGTACATGCGAGAACGATTGCCACATTTGTCACCTGGAAGAATCAATGCAACCGTATATCGGTCGTCGCAGATATCCTCTGGACAAGGCAATGACTTGGTCAAGATTTTGTACAATTATTGGTACGGATACTTCTTTGACCTAGATGACCAAAACCCTTTTGGGATGCTAGATTGAAAAATACAATTGTAGTTTGCGGAGAAATATCTGACAAAACCTACAAGCCAATAACTCTAGGCTTTCGTAAGCGTGGTATTGAGCCAAAAGTAATTAAGCTAAAAAGCCATTACTTCCCACGAGACGAAGAGTGCTTTGAGCTTTTTTACCTAACCATGGGTATATCTTCGGCCGATATGGCTACCATCTGCCGCAACCACGGAGCTACCGACCAGCAGATGCATGGCTACCTTCGTGATACTGAAGGCTCAAATGAGCTTGATCCATACCATTATGCTCGGCTAGCGATACTCGAGGATAATGACATCGACCTAGAAAGTGTCGGAGCAGTTGTTTTTGACCACGAGCTGGGCTGGAGCCCAAACGATATCGCAAAGTTATTTTTCGCAAAAATCGATATTTATAGTGCAACCAGCGCCATGGCCGTAGTCATTAATAGAAAGCTAGTTTACGCTCACACCAAAGAGTTTGATATGACATACAACTTTTTTATTCGTGAGCACAATATACACCCCTTGTAATGAGGGGTGTTTTTTATTTTTTGCTAGCTTTTGAGTTAGATTTGCGCTTTGGTCCGTGTGCCATGACGCTATTACCAATAGTGCCAACTAATGCACCAGAGCCGAATAGCGCGACTGCCAGGGCGACGAAGATATTAATAATCGGTACACCATAGAGACCAAGCACCACGACCGAGCCAACAAGCATGGTACGAAATGGCTTGTATTTGTGCTTGGTGAGTTTGGCGCCTACGTAATAGGCTGCTATTGGGCCACTCAGCATTAGTGACATAACCCAAGCGGTGAGTATCAATCCGCCCAGTGGAGCACCGATGATGGTAATAATCAGTAACAAGCAGAGTAGTGGGGCGACGAGCAGGTTTAGCCCGCCGAGTAGCAAGGATTTGCCGAAATGACCGCTCAGCTGTTTTTCGGTAGTGATGTAGAACCTTGGGAAGAGCAAAACAGTAAGTAATGAGACAACCAGCAGCGATACAACAAAGAGCAAGAAGCCAACTATTAGCGCCATAAAGCCAGAGGTTGCGCTACTGCCAGAACCGGTATTGGTAGTGGCCGTTTTGGTGATTGTGCCTTGGGTTTTCGATGAGCCGTCGCGGGTTAGCTCGCTAGTACTGGTGTAATCGATTTTGCCCCTGACATCGGCTGACGAGCCGAGCTTTAGGGTACTGAAGTTGCCCGAAAGATTACGACCAATGATGCCGTCTATCGTAGCATTACTAGCATTGATATTGGCGTCTCTGGAGATGATACCGCGGGTGGTGACGTTGCTGCCAACAAGCATTACATCGCGTCTGACTCGAGCGGTAGAATCGAAAGTGATGTTTTGAGCCAGTAGTGTGATACTACCATCGACTGAGCCCGAAAGATTAAAATCTTGTGCGAAACTTATGATATCGCCGTTGATTCGCCCAGAAACTGTCATCGACTGTACGGCACAATAAACGCTGCCGTTGACACGCCCAGAAATAGTGACGTTGCCGCCAGTACAAAAAACGTCGCCGTCGACATCGCCTTGAATATCAATGGTGTCGCCACTAGTTGTCAGCGAGGAGTCGATGAGCTGGTCTTTGGCGATTATTACATTGGTGCCGGTGCGCGATTCTTGGGCTTGAGCCGAACCAGAAAGTGTTACTACCGCTAGTACAAAAACGGCTACAAAAGAAATTAGGTACTTTATTTTTGACTTCATATCATGACCTCCGTTATTTAATAGATTTGTCTCTTATTATAACAGCTATGTTTTTTTTGTCTAAACTCTTATGCTAGGTACCTAGTTTTCTAGCGGCCTTACTTGCTTAAGTTTGTTTCGTATCGTAGGCGATACATAATAATCAAATAACTTGCTATAATAATAGCTATGATAAAAGTTAATGATGTATCAAAAACCTACGGCAAGGGCGACAACCTCTTTACGGCATTGTATAAAATAAGCCTTGAGGTGCCAGAAGGTTCGACGGTGGCAATAATAGGCAAATCGGGCTCCGGCAAATCGACCCTGATGCACATTATGAGCGGGCTCGACCACGCCTCTAGCGGCGAGGTGGTCATAGGAGGCAAGACGCTAACCGAGATGAAAGCTAAGCAGATTGATGCCTTTAGGGCCTCGGAAATGAGTTTTATATTTCAGGCATTTTTTGTAGAGGCTAATCAAACTTGTTTCCAAAATGTGATGCTGCCATTAGAGATTGCTAAATCGCCAAGAAGCCAACGCAAAAAACGAGTCGAGGCGGCCCTTAAGGCAGTTGGTCTAGAAGAAAAAGTCGATGCCTTGGCCTCGACACTCTCAGGTGGCCAAAAGCAGCGCCTAGCGATAGCCAGAGCGATTGTTAATAAGCCGAAGATTATATTTGCTGATGAGCCTACCGGCAACCTCGATAGTGCTACCGGCGAGCTAGTTATAGATTTGCTTTTTGAGCTTAATAAAAAACTAAAGTGTACGCTGGTGGTGGTGACCCACGATGGAGAGCTAGCTGATAAGTGCGGTATTCGAATCGAAATGAAAGACGGCGAAATAATATCGGCTTCAAATTCTAAAACTAAAAAAGTGGTTAGGCGAGTATGACAACTCGCGATATCATACGGCGCTCTGGTCGAAGCCTAAAAAGTGCCAAGGGCCGAACAATACTGACCGCGCTGGCGATTGCTGTCGGTACATTTGCCCTGACTCTGACACTAGCAGCCAGCAATGGAGCAACTGCTTATGTAAATAAAATAATCAACGATAACTTTGACCCCAGTGAGCTAATAGTAGCAGCCGACCCGTCGATTTTTGGGCAGGCCAGTACATCTGGCCCTAAGGAATACGACCCGAGCTTTGGGACTGGCGTATCGAACTCCGGTGCCACCACGCAGATAAGGAAGATTACCCAGGCCGATATCGATACCATTGCTAAGGTTGATGGTGTGGCATCGGTCCGTGAGGATATCACCGTCAACGCCCGATACATCACCAGAGAAGGCCAAAAAAAGTATGTCACTACCATTGCATCCTATAACCCAGCTCAAAAACCAGATTTGCTCGCGGGCGGATTGGGAGCTGACTTTAATGGCGCCAAGCTTATTTTGCCAGAAGGCTTTTTGCAATCGTTGGGCTTTAGTAGTGCCGAGAATGCCATTGGGAAATCGGTGGTTGTCTCGATTCCTAAAAACTTCTCACCCGATCAGCTCAGAGCTCAACTAATGGCCGGATCATTTGCCCAAACGCCGGAACAACTCGCAAAATCGATTCAGGATAACGCCGATAACGTTGTTTTCACCGTGGCGGCGGTCTCTAAAAAACCAGCTACATCACGCCCCGGTACTGAGCTGTATGTATATACCTCGCTCGACGAAGCTCGCGTGCTCAACGATATATCAACTAGCGGCAGTACTGATTTCCGTAAATATAACACGGTATTCGTGAAGGTCACGGACGGCAATAAGGCTAGCAACCTCGACGCCGCTGCCGGCAAAATCCGTGATCTCGGCTTCCAGGTGCGAACCGTCAAAGAAACCCAAGAGTTTCTGACAAATATCATAGGTGTACTTCGTGGCATAGTGGCGGGCTTTGGGCTGATTGCAATTATTGCCTCAGTCTTTGGGATTATCAACACCATGTATATTTCGGTACTCCAAAGGACGCGCGAGATTGGTCTCATGAAAGCTCTAGGTATGCGGCGACGCGATATTGGACGACTCTTTAGGTTCGAAGCCGCCTGGATTGGCTTTTTGGGTGGTGCCATCGGCTCGATCTCGGCAGTGGTTTTGGGGATTGCATTAAACCCCTGGATCACTAAGCAGCTTAATTTGAGCGCCGGGACGAAGCTCTTGATATTTGTGCCTCTGCAGATTTTTACGTTAATTGCGATATTGATGGCAATATCAATAATGGCTGGATGGCTGCCATCGCGTAAGGCCGCCAAGCTCGACCCAATTGAAGCACTAAGGGTCGAATAAAAATTTTATCGGCTTTACTTGCTTTAGGTGGCTCTATGGCTATAAAACCTTTTTCGATATAAAATAAATACTTATGAAATACGCATTTGAACTAAAAAACTTTAAAACAAATATGGTCAATAATGTCTAGCAAAAGCACTGAGAGTAAAAATCCGTCGATAAAATCCGGACCCCTAAGTCGTGCGTCACGGTTTTTCTACACGAAGTCAAACCTGGTCACCGCGCTGCTGGCCACCTCCGTCTTTGCCGGCTACCTTGTCTTTTTACTAATGGGACAGGGCAAGGCTTTTGAAGTTGCCAACAGCAGTGTCAGATCACTAGGTACTTCTTTGGGCTTTGGCCAGGCAGAGATCCTTGCCTTCCTTGCAGAACGTTCTAATCAGCAGATTAATGCCTACATTAGCTTCAATCTGGTTTGGGACTCTCTATTTGGTTTGATCTACGGAGTGATGTATGTGTTCTGGGTATCGTTATTGTTTAAACCATATTCGCAAAAGTTTGGGGTTTTGAATCTGCTACCATTTGGTCAAGTTGTATTTGATTGGTTGGAGAACTTTGGCTTAGCTACACTGTCAAAGCAGTACCTTGCAGACGGCACGATTTCTTCGACGACCGCTCAATTTGCCTCAACTTCCTCAACTATTAAGTGGGCATTTTCCCTACTGGTCTATGGAGTGATATTGGTTGGCATTGTCATCCGAATAGTAGGGGCACTGAAGAGGCGGAGCCAGCACTAGAACCGAATTGGAACAGAGCAAGAGCCACTTTATTGGCTGTAAGTTTTGATGGTACAAGTATTAAGCAGTAGGGCAATATAAGCAAAGGTGCTGAAATTATTGGACGAAGCTAGCGAGACAAAGATTCATACATAGAAATCTGCGTAATTATATAAAAACTAAAATAAATCAACAGTAATAATTGTTATGCATAAGCTCTCTGGTACGAATGACGACTAAATAGTATAATTATAAATAATATGAAATACGCATTCGAACTAAAAAACGTTAAAAAACATTATGGCAAAGTAGTTGCCCTAGACGGCGTGACTCTGCGCGCCGAAGAAGGCAAGGTCTATGGAATGCTAGGCCCCAACGGTGCTGGCAAAACAACAATCGTAAAAATACTCAGTACTCTGATTGAGCCCGACAAAGGGGTTGCGACAGTGGCCGGTATAGATATTAGCCTAGACCCAACTAGTGTTCGAAAGACAATCGGACTGGCCGGGCAGTTTGCAGCCATCGACGAATTTTTAACTGGGCGCGAAAATATATACATGGTGGGGCTTTTGTACGGCCTGAAAGCCAAGGAATCAAAAACGCGCACCACAGATATTTTGGAGCGGCTTAACCTAACGGACGCGGCCGATCGTCAGGTCAAGACCTACTCGGGCGGAATGCGTCGGCGCCTAGACCTTGGGGCTAGTTTAGTGGGGCACCCTAAGATTTTATTCCTAGACGAGCCGACCACCGGCCTAGACCCTCGCACCCGTAAAGAACTCTGGGAGATTATTCGCGACCTAGCAAAAGATGGTACTAGCATCCTATTAACAACCCAGTACCTAGAAGAGGCCGATGAGCTGGCCGATAAGATTGCCGTGATTGATTATGGCAAGGTAATAGCCGAAGGCACTAGCGCGCAGCTAAAAGCCAAACTCGGCGGCGACATGGTGGAGTTTGAAATGACCAACGAGGCTGATTACCGCAAGGCACTGGAAGCCACCAAAGGTATCAGCAAGGGCATTAAGGGTGATGACTTTGAGCTAACTATTAAGATACCCGTCAAGCATAGTGCGACTGATTTATTGAAAATTACTCAAATTGTAGACCGAGCTGGCGTTAAACCACAAAATATTTCATTACACAAACCAACTCTCGATGATGTTTTCTTGGCAATCACTGGCAAAAAACCAAAGCACCAGCTTCCTAAAAAGCCTAAAGGGGGGAAGCAATAATGACAACAGTACTAGCGGGCTTCAGGGACGGATGGATTGTAACAAGGCGTAATCTCTTACGCTATATGCGATTGCCGCAGCTAGTGGTGATTTCGTCGATACAGCCAATAATGTTCTTGACGCTGTTTAATTTTGTATTTGGTGGTGCCATTGGTGCGACTGTAGCTGGTAGTGGCCCTTATATCAATTACCTCTTGCCAGGAATTTTGGTGCAGACTATTTTATTTGGATCACTGCAAACTGGTGTTGGGCTATCACGCGACCTAAATGCCGGTATTATAGATAGATTTCGCAGCTTACCGATGAGTCGCAGCGCAGTACTGACTGGCAGGACATCGGCCGATATTATTCGTAGCTCGCTAGTCGCAATGATACTTCTAGGTATGGGCTATGTGTATGGTTTTAGATTCCAAAATGGTGCGGGCGACGCAGTCATGATGATTGCCCTAATACTAGCCTTTGGGTACGCTTTTTCATGGATTGCGGCCTTTGTGGGGCTGGCAGTAAAAGACGAAGAAACCGCTCAGCTAGCAGGATTTTTATTTATATTCCCGCTAACATTTGCTAGTGCTACCTTTGTACCTACCGCTACAATGCCGCACTGGCTACAAGTTTTTGCCAATAACCAGCCAGTTACTTTTGCAGTCACGGCAGCAAGGCATTTTGCCCTCGGCACACCTTCGGGCGGAGCAGAGTGGAAATTGCTCGCCTGGATAGTAGGTATCCTCTTGGTATTTATTCCGCTTTCGATATACTCATATAAAAAACGCAGCTAGCTCTTTGGCTGACCAGCGACAGAGCGTAAAGCACTGCTGTATATCAGTAGCTGTGTTGTTGGCTTAATTGCTTCTTGTGCCTTGATTTAGTATTGATTTATAGATGATTTTATGTTATTCTAAGCGCCAGTACCTACAAAGGAGGCTTCAGATGAAGCTCAAAAGTAAAATTGCCTTGTTTGTCGCGGGGCTTTTGGTCGGATGGGCTTTGGCCCCCCGACTCAATAGCGCGGCAAGCCTTCTTGCAGAGGAGCTCATGTGAAGCTCTTTCGCAAATACAAATTCAGCTCGGGACTAACTATCGCTACACTACTAGCGGTAGTGGGTATCTGGATCATCAAGAAGAAATAAAATTGATGAAGCCAGTACCACTGCAGGAGTGGTAATTGCTACCTTTGAGGTAGCAATGGAATACTCGTACTACGACTGTGGCTTACAGAGCCCCAGCAGAACGATACGAGACGGGTTTGAAAACCCCAAAAAGGCAGACAGCAGGCAAGCTGTAGTGGGCTTTATGATGTCATTTAGCTTGTAGTGCAATGGTGCCCTAGTCTTATTTTAGACTAGGGCACATTTTATTATTGAAATATTTTTGTAGCAATAAAGTTAGTGTATTGTTATTTGTTAAATTATAAGTATGTTCCGTTTGCTGATTTAAAGATCGGCTTTTTTGGGTAGCTTTAGCTCGATATTGCCTTCGAGCTGTTTGTCGGGGGTATCGTCGATGCAAGCTTCGAGCTCTTTTTTGATTAAACCCTTGTCGATGTCTTGGCCAATAAAAACAATTTCTGTGAGGGGCTTTTGGTCCCAGTTTTCCCAAACTATCTCGGGCCGTACGCCAACGAGCTGAAATATATACTTGCGACTATGGCCCTTCAGGCCGAAGTCGATAATGCCCTTGGCTCGGTAAACATTAGTGGGCAACTTGCGGTTAACAAAATCCTGAAACTTCATAGGGTGTAAGGGCTCGGGGCTGGTCCAAGAATAACTAGTGTATTTTTCGTGTAGATGATCGGAATGGTCGATGGGGTGATTGTCGTGGTCGTCAATGCTTGCATCATTACTGGGCAGGGCGCGCGATTTGTAGAGGTCTTGGTCGAGTAGTAGCCTAATATCGATTCGGCCTTTGGTCGACTCTAACACTCTGACTCTGGGGTTGAAGCTAGTTATCATTTGGCGGATGTCTTGGATTTTGTCTGGCTTTACGAGGTCGACTTTATTGATTACCACAAAATCACAAAACAAAATTTGGTCGCGGGCGATATCGTGCTCGGAAGCGTTTTTTTCGATATTCTCGGCATCGATGACAGTCACGATACCATCTAGCCTGACCTTTTGGCCTAGGGTTGTACGCAGGGTCAGAGCCAAGTCGCGTGGCTCCGCTAAACCCGAAGCCTCGATAATAATATAATCGATGTTGCTGCCCTTAAAAACAAACTGGTCGATGGCTTCCTGGAGGTCGAGTGTCTTGAGACTGCAGCAAATACAGCCACTGGTCAGCTCGAGCTGCTTGTCGCTTTGGCTTTTGATTAATTTGCTATCGATATTGATATCGCCGAAGTCATTGACCACAACACCGATGTTCATCCCTTCGTTGTGAGTCAGGATATAATTGAGCATGGTTGTTTTGCCGGACCCTAAGAAGCCCTGCAAAACGGTGATTGGTATCTTATTGAATTCTATTTTTGGTTTAGTCATATGGTGTATACTTAGAATTATACAGGAGGCAACCATGAAACTAAAATTTATTCACAAAGAAAAAATAGCCCGCGATAGCTGGGAGCTGATGTTTGAAAAGCCCGACGGCTTTGTTTATGAACCAGGCCAGTATCTAGAGATCAATCTTAAACACCCCAAAGTCGATTCGCGAGGTATTAAGCGTTGGTTTACAATGTCGAGCTCACCGACAGAAGGCGACATAATACTAACTACGCGCTTTGTCGATAAGCACTCGAGCTTCAAGCAGGCATTGATTGATTTGGAGCCGGCTGATGAGGTAGAAGCGATTGGGCCGCAGGGCAATTTTTTGTTGCCAAGCGACACCGATAAGCCGATTGTTTGGATAGCAGGTGGAATTGGTATTACTCCGTTTAGGTCGCAGCTAAAATTTTTGTTAGACAACCAACAGATCGATCGCGATATTACACTGATATATTCTAACCGTACCGAGCAAGATATATGCTTTGGCGATTTGTGGTCGAGTGCAGTCAAGCAAATGCCGAAGTTTAATTTGGTGATGACACTGGTTGATGATATTCCAAAAGACTGGACCGGCGAAACAGGGCTGGTAGATGAAGCGATGATAATGCGAGCATCCAAAATGGTTGCTGGTAAACAATTTTATATTTCTGGCCCCGAACCAATGGTCGAGGCCTTTGCTCCGAAGCTCGTTGCGATGGGCGTAGTTAAAGCAGATATCAAACAAGACTGGTTCCCGAATTATACCGATGAGTTTTTTAAGATCTAGCAGCTGCTAGATACGATAGTGCTTATGTTATAATTTTATTAGTGAAAAACTCAAAATCGCATAAATATACTTACATCCAGCTAACCACAGTGACTACTGTCTTGCACTTGTTGGCAGGTTTATTCGTGGCCTCATTATATTTGTTTGAAATACAGACCTCCAACAATAATCTGCTTAGTTATATTTTGGGTGGGCTGATCATTGTCGGACTAATATATAATTTGGCTTTTGCCAAGATTCTATCTAAGCGGCTTGAAACTTTCTCAAAATATTTGCAGCTACTTTTTGTGTTGGTCGAGCTACTCGCAATAGTTTATTTTACGGGCGGAATCTCGTCTATCTGGTACCCAGTGCTGTTAATTATGATTATTGCTTGCTCGGTGCTGGGCTTTGGGGCTTTTTTTGCCAATGTAGCGCTAATAACGAGCGTATACGTCGGCAGCATAGTGCTTAGCCTGGCGCAAGGGCAGAGCTTGACGCAAAATTTTAATTTGTTTCCTGCTACTGTTGCTTGTTTGGTCATCTCGGCTGTCGTGGCCTATGCTAGCGACCTCTACGCCAAGGGCAATAAATCGCTTAAGCAAGCCTCCACTAGCCTCGACGAGGCTAATATATCGGAGCGTTTGATTTTGGGCTCAATCGCTGATGCCCTAATAGGCATCGATACAGCAGGCAAAATTATTTTGATGAACGAGGCGGCTCAGGCACTGACTGGGTGGGACATGCACGATGCACTTAATTTTAACTGCAGTCAGGTATTGAAGCTGAAAGGTGCCGACGACAAAGATCTTTCTGGTGCCGACGACCCGTTTTTGATGGTTTTGCACACTATGGAGCCTGTACGGTCTTCTCGTTACCACTTGCTTACGAAAGATAATCAGCGCCGAGACCTATCGGTGTCGATTGCACCTACCTTCAATAGTGCGGCCGAAATTAGCGGTGCCGTGGCGGTTATTGTAGACATCTCTGAGCAAAAAGCACTTGAGAGGCAAAAGGAAGAATTCGTATCGACTGCCAGCCATGAAATGCGTACCCCGGTAGCGGCGATTGAAGGTTATATTGCGATGGCTACAAACCCGAAGCTGGCTCAGATAGACGATAAGGCTCGCGGATTTTTAGATAAAGCCCACGGCTCGTCAGTGCACCTCGGTAAGCTTTTCCAAGACCTCCTGAGTGTAAGCAAAATCGAAGACAAGGATTTGGCAGAAACCAAGGTGGTTGTTAATCTCAGCGATTTGGTACTAAAGATTGCTTCCGATATGCAAATTATTGCCACTAACAAGGGCTTGCAGCTGACCACTCACATCGGTGGAGCAGGTATCAAGAACCAAACAGTGATCGCACCGACATACAATGTATTGGTGGATCCCGAAAAGATATCTGAGGTCGTGACGAATTTAGTCGACAATGCCATAAAGTACACTGCCCAGGGTAGCGTTGATATTGAAATCGAAGGCGACAAAGAGTCTGTCACGGTACGAGTCCGCGATACTGGCATCGGGATATCTTCTCAGGAGCAAAAGCACCTCTTTGAGAAGTTTTATCGAGTCAATAATACCATGACCCGTGAGCACTCTGGCACTGGCTTAGGGCTGTATATTGCCCGCAATCTAGTCGAGCTCTACGGTGGGCAAATATGGGTTGACTCCGTGCTGGGTAGGGGCTCAACTTTTGCTTTTAAATTGCCCCTAGCAAAATAATAGTTGCATTATGAGCATAAAAAGTATTAAAATAGATTTAAGAAACGAGGGAAGATGCCAAAAGTATTACTAGTTGAAGATGATATTAGCCTAAGAGATGTATATTTTGCTCGCCTGCAGGCTGAAGGCTATGAGCTTTCGGTAGCCGGCAATGGCGAGGAGGCACTAGCTATGGCCGTTAAGGTTCGGCCTGATTTGATAATACTCGATGTAATGATGCCAAGAATATCTGGCTTTGATGTGTTGGATATTATCAGAACTACACCAGAAATTGCTCATACCAAAGTGATCATGATGACCGCTCTGGGTAGTGCTGCCGATAAGGAACGAGGTGAGAAGCTAGGAGTCGATAAGTACCTTGTAAAATCTCAGGTGACACTTGAGGACGTAGTTACGAACATCAAGAAAGTACTCGACACCCCAACCTCTACAGCTAGCGAGCCAGTGGTAGGTCAGCCGCAGCCCGCACCCGGAGTAGTCCCTGGAGCCGCTGCTATCGACCCGAAGGCCGATGGCACAGCTACTACGCCGCCTGCTAATCCGACGGTATAATCGATAAATAACCATTAGTTATTGAGCGAATCTGGCATTATGAGATATAATTGTATTTATGAAAAATAGAACCATGATAAATCAGCTCGCTAACTTTGTTGGCGAGGACAAAACAATAGTCGGTTGGGTCCATATTAGACGCGACCACGGCAAGCTGGCTTTTTTTGAAATACGCGACGCCTCAGCATTAGTGCAGGCTGTCTATTTTCGAAAAGGCCAAGAGCTAGACGAAACAATCAGTGATTTGCGAAGCGAGTACGTGGTTGAGATGACCGGGACAGTTAAGGCTCGTCCTGAAAAGATGATTAATCCCGATCATCCAACAGGGTCAATCGAGTTTGAAATCAAAGATCTAGTGGTATTAAGTAAGGCCGACACACCTCCGTTTGAAATTACCGACTCTAAGTCGAGGGTGCACGAAGATATTCGAATGCGCTACCGCTACCTTGATTTGCGCCGTGCTGAAATGCAATCTAATATTCGTTTTCGGCACAAGTTTATTAAGGCCATTCGCAACTATATGGACGATGCTGGCTTTGTGGAGATCGAAACCCCGATACTTACCAAATCGTCGCCCGAGGGTGCCCGAGACTTTCTGGTGCCCTCCAGGCTAAGCAAGGGCAAGTTTTATGCTTTGCCGCAAGCCCCGCAGCAATTTAAACAGCTACTGATGATTGCTGGCTTTGAAAAATATTACCAAATTGCGCGTTGCTTCAGAGATGAGGACCAGCGTGGTGACAGGCAGCCCGAATTTACCCAACTCGATATGGAAATGAGCTTCATGAGCCAAGAGGAAATATTGGATTTTAATGAGCAAATGTTCAAGGAGATTATTTCTGAATTATTGCCCAGCAAGAAACTACCTACAAAATTTGAAGTTATAACTTATGCTGAATCTCTAAAAAAATATGGTACCGATAAGCCAGACATTAGAGCCAACAAGGAAGATCCTGACGAAATGGCTTTTTGCTGGATTGTAGACTTTCCGGTTTTCGAGAAGACTGCCGAGGGGCATGTTACCTTTGCCCACAACCCCTTTGCAAAACCGCTCGATGAGGATTTGAATTTATTAAACTCTGAGAATGTCGAAGACTTGTTAAAAATGCGTGCTCATTGTTATGACTTGGTCTTAAACGGAGTCGAAATAAGTAGTGGTAGCTTACGCATCAGCGACCCTAACGTGCAGAAGGCTATTTTTGAACGGTTCGGCCTGAGCCAGGCAGAAGTAGACCTAAGATTTGGTGATTTCTTGGAAGCTTTTAAATATGGTGTGCCTCCGCATGGCGGATTTGCTCCGGGCCTCGATAGGCTGATAACCGAACTGCTCGGCGAGAGCTCAATCAGAGAAGTTATTGCATTCCCAAAAACTGGTGACGCCAGAGATTTGATGTTTAAAAGTCCTTCTGAGATAATGCCCGAACAACTCGCCGATCTTGGTGTAAGTATCAAAAAGCAAAAGGAGTAAAGCGGTGGTTTTCGTTTTGGAACTCGAAAACTTTCAAGGCCCGTTTGATGTACTGCTAGAACTACTTGGCAAACGCCAGCTCGATATCACCGATGTGTCGCTCGGTGAGGTTACTGCAGAGTTCTTGGACTATATATCTCAAATCGAGCTCTCTGTAGATGACATGCATTCATTTTTGTTTGTGGCGGCAAAGCTAGCCCTAGACAAAAGCCAGCTGGTTTTGCGGATCACACCAGAGCAAGATGAGGCTGAAATCAATATCGCAGAGTCGCTCAGGGGCTACCAGCAGATAAAAAGCTTGGCGCTGGGCTTGGCGACTAGATCCAAGAGGCCTCTCTATAGCAATGTGTCTCGAGCTCCAAAGCGTAGTCGCACATTGATTGTGAGTAGAACCGAGCTAGATATTGTATTCAAGGGACTGATGAATTATTACCAAAAGCTACCCAAAACTAAAAATATCAAATCCGATAAACTCAGCGTTGAGAGTTTCAAGCGCCAGTTCTATGATCACATATCCAACATGCAGGAGTTTTCGGCTCAAAGCGTCATGGCTAAATCTTCGACCAGACATGAAGCGATTGTTTATTTTTTGACCCTACTGGAGCTTCTTAAGCAAGGCCGAATAAGTAATAGCAACCAAAAGTTTTTGCTGGAGGTTGTATAGCTATGGACCACCAAGCAAAACTCGTGTCGTTGCTGTTTTACTCAGCAGAGCCAATCGGTATAGGGCAAATCTTAAAAACTTTTGGAATTAGTAAAAACGAGCTTGAAAAACTTAAAGATTCTGCCAATAAATCTCTAGAAGCTGTGGGCTTGATGCTTATTAGCGATAGCGACACCATGCAACTAACCGTGCAGAGCGGCTACTCTGCGCTAATTGAAGAGTTTTATAAGACCACTCCACAAGAATTATCTCAGCCGGCACTTGAGGTCTTGAGCATCATTGCCTACAAGCAGCCGATTGGTAAAAGTGATATTGATGAAATTCGGGGTGTCTCTAGCGAGCAGTCGCTGCGGAATCTCTTAAACAAGTCTTTAATAAAAAAAGTTACTAAGGCCACTCAAATCAAGTTTGTTACAACGGCCGAATTTATGAAGGTAGTGGGTATCAGCTCGATTAATCAGCTAGAGGATAATAATGAATAGCCTCAACCCAAGACTAAACAAGTACCTTGTCGGTGTTGGTTTGGCTGAGAGCAGACGCAAGGCCGACGAGATAATTACGGCCGGTAGAGTTAGTATTAATGGTGTCGCCGAAACAAATCTTGCTACCAGAGTTATGGACACAGACCTAGTTGAGCTCGATGGCCAAAGTGGCAAAAAACGCAAAGACATTTATATCGCCTACAACAAACCTAGGGGCTTGGTTTGCTCGCATATCAAACAGGGGAGTTCTAAAACAATTTTTGAAGAATTACCGATTGCATTTGCGAATCTAAAGATCGCCGGCCGACTCGACAAAGATAGTGAAGGGCTGATGATACTCAGCTCAGATGGAGATTTTATTAACAAGATCACCCACCCCAGTAGCAGAAAAGATAAAACCTATCTGGTGTACACCAAGCAAGATATTGCCCAGACGATAGTTGAAAAACTAAATGCCGGGGTAAAGCTGGTCGATGGAGTAAGTAAATTAAAAACTACAATCATAGGCAAGAACGCTACCAAGGTCATAATTAGTGAGGGGCGTAATCGCCAGATCAGGCGTAGTTTTGAAACGCTCGGCTTAACAGTTATAAAGCTGCAAAGAGTAAGGATTGGGCTGTACTCGAATCGGCGTTTGGCCCCGAAAGAGTTTGTGTTTATAAAGCCCGAGGACGTTCTGTGAGCCCATTAGTTATTGGTGGCCTGGTGCTGAGCTTGCTGGTATTAAACGGGGCTAAGATGTTTGGACCACTCTCCGTAGTAACAAACGATAAGGTTAATGCCCAGAGTCTCAACCAGCCTTTCAAAAAATCCGCTCGCTTAGCTTATCCGACACCAATAGCTAACCCAAAACCAATCAGTGTCGGAGCCTCTTCGGCGATTATTTATGATATGGACTCCGGGGTTAAGCTTTTTGATAAGGCTGGCGACCAGCGACGCTCGATTGCATCAATCACAAAACTGATGACAGCACTGGTAATTATGGATGCTCATGAGCCCAGCGAGGTTGTAACCGTCGGAAATATTCCTGAGCTAGGTAACTATGACCAGAAAATTGGTATTACCTGGAGCGAAAAGTTTGAGCTAATCGATATGATGAAGGCTTTGCTGATATATTCGGCTAATGACGCGGCTAATGCGCTGGCCATCTATGACAGCGGCTCGATTGATGCTTTCGTTAGTAAAATGAATGCCAAAGCGAGCCAGTGGGGACTTAAAAATAGCAATTTCGTTAATCCGTCGGGCCTAGACCAGGGTGGTGAGTACAGTAGCGCCGATGATGTACTGGCACTGGGTGGGTTGCTTTACAAAAACTCGATTTTTAAGACTATTGTCGGTACCTCATCGGATCAGATTTATAGCCTCCAGGGTAAGCCATATAGCCTAGTTACAACCAATAAGCTTTTGGGGCAATTTGGGGTAGTAGGAATGAAAACTGGCTACACGCTTGTATCTGGAGAGTGCCTCATTACGGTTGCCCAAAGAGACGGCCACAGCATCATGACGGTGGTCCTTGATAGCCCTGACCGTTTTCAAGAGAGCAAAAGTATGATAGACTGGTCGTTCAATAACTATATTTGGCAATAAAATGAAAGCATTATCAAGAGTAATAATCGTTGGCCAACCCAATGTTGGCAAAAGCGTACTGTTTAATCGTCTGACTCACAGTAATCAGGCGATCACTTCGCATGTCGCTCATACCACACGAGATCAGAATAGGGCTGTCGTCAAACACGACGAAGTCGCTTTTGAGCTGGTTGATAGCGCTGGCTTTGCCAAAACCACCGACGAGCTCAATAAGCTGGCGATTTCGCTAATTGGTAGCGCTATCGAGCAAAGCGACCTAGTGCTGTTCGTGGTCGATGGTACTAGCGAACTCAATAATAACGACCTCAAACTTTCCAAAATGGTTCTAAAGAGCAAGGTTAACACCATATTGCTCATAAATAAACTCGATAAAAAAGAATTTATGGACGACGAAAACTACTTCCGTAAGCTTGGGTTTGAAAACATCATGCGTGCCTCAGCCCAAAACGGACAGGGGATAAATGAGCTACTAGGTACAATAGTCAAGGTTATACCTCGTAAAAAAGCCATCAAGATAAAAGAGTCCATCAAGGTGGCACTACTTGGTCGACCTAATGTAGGCAAGAGTGCCTTATTAAATGCATTAGCCAACGAAGATGTCGCACTAGTAAGCGACGTGGCAGGCACCACCAGGGATGTAAATTCTGCCGAGCTTAGATACAAAGATACACTAATAGATTTATTTGACACTGCAGGTCTGAGGCGTCGCGGCAAGATATCGGCCGGAATTGAGTTTTTCTCGACTACCAGAACCAAAGCAGCTATCGAAAAAGCCGATGTCTGCCTGGTGCTAGTTGATGCCATCGAGGGATTATCAAAACAAGATGAGCATATTATTGGTATGGTCAAAGAAGCCCAAAAAGCACTTATCGTGGTGGTTACTAAGTGGGATGCCGTTGAAGATAAGGAAGAAAACCTAATGGCCTATATGGGCAACAAAATATCGGCCAATTTGCAATACGTCTGGTGGGCACCTCTGATATTTACATCGGCCAATGATAAACAGAACCTAGAAAAGCTCAAGCAGCTCTTGCTCGAGGTTAACGGCAGAATCAATACCAAGCTTGCTACCACCAAGCTCAATGAGATGCTGCGTGAGGCTGTCAATAAACAACCCCCAGTGACTACTAAGGGGTACCACGCTAAGCTCAACTACATCACCCAGACTGGTAATAACCCAATTGAATTTTCGATATTCGGCACACATCCAGATTTGATACATTTTAGCTACTCTCGCTACCTAGAAAATCAGATACGAAAAAACTTCGAACTGATCGGCGTGCCAATCAAATTGGTATTCAAAAGCAAGTACAAAGAGAAATAGTTTATAATAATAACTATGAAACTTATTATTGGACTAGGCAATCCCGGACAAGAGTATCAAGATACCAGGCACAATCTTGGATTTATGGTTATCGACGAGCTAGCCGCTAAGCTCAAGGTAGGGCTCAAATTTGATAAAAAACTCAAGTCTGAAGTATCGGTTACGATGTACGGCGAAACCATAATACTAGCTAAGCCTCAAACATTTATGAACCTCAGCGGCGATAGCGTTGCCAAGATTGCACATTTTTATAAAGTAAGTCTGTCTGATATCTGGGTTGTTTCTGATGATATTGATCTTGATTTTGGAACTATCAGGGTGCGCGTTGGTGGAAGCAGCGGGGGACACAATGGCCTAAAAGATATAATCGCAAAAATTGGCGAGGGCTTTACGCGATTTAGAGTCGGAATCAAAAATGAAACTTGTGCCAACTTACCTTCGGAGGCTTTTGTATTGCAAAAATTTGATGCCTCCGAACAAGCGAAGCTCGAAGATGTTACCTTGAAAGCGGCTGAAATGATAATTGGTTCGCTAAGTGAGGGAATCGAAGTAACATCTGTAGGTTAGTATCAGGAATTTTTACGGCTTTTATTCCGCTTCATGCTCGCAATAGTAATTATATCTTGATAAGGTAGTTTCAATAAAATAAAAATAATAATAAAATTTAAAATAAAAAACAGACCAGCCGTATAAACTCGAACTGATCTGTTTATTATTCCCTTTAATGCCCCCGATAACGGGATTTTGGCGACCGTCACAAAATATATAAGTAGGCCGTGGCGTTAAAGGGAGTAATCTGCTCGCGAGATCTAAAAGGAGGGTGATTTTTAGATTAAGCCCCGCAGAGCAGATTACTCCCTTGAAATATATGGGAAATATGTTGTTGTTAAAAGAACGGTAGTATACTATCACATAAGAAGTATCTTGTCAATAGTTTTTACCACTTATGTTTATGGCTATTGAAATAATTACAGATAGAGCAAGAAAATGAATATACAACATATTAGATATAATGACAATAGTTTTCCGAGTTTACTGCGGGGTATTGCTAGCCCACCAAAAGAACTATATGTAGCCGGAGCATTGCCAGAGCTACCGATGGTAGCGATTGTTGGAACCAGAAAGCCTACTAGCTATGGTGCTGAGGTAACTTACCGAATCGCTAGCGAGCTCGCTAGAGCTGGATTTTGTGTGGTTAGCGGCATGGCACTTGGCATTGATACCATCGTCCATAAGGCCGTTTTGGAGGCCGGTGGCTCAACTCTGGCAGTGCTTGGCTGTGGACTAGATAAGCCCTATCCCCGAGCCAACACGAGCTTGTTTGGAGCAATAATCAAATCTGGTGGGGCTGTAATTAGCGAGTATCCGGATGGCACTGAGCCACTGCGCTTTAACTTTCCGGCCCGCAATAGAATAATAGCTGGGCTCAGTATGGCTACGGTTGTAACAGAGGCCGACGCTAAATCTGGCAGTCTGATAACCGCTAATTTTGCTCTGCAGGCAAACCGCATGGTAATGGCTGTACCTGGCAACACCACTAGCCTGCGCTCGGCTGGGCCTAATAATCTTATAAAGAGCGGGGCGCAGTTGGTAACAGGCGCCTCAGACATCCTGGCGCTACTCGGGTTTTTAAGCCCCCAGCTCGTTCGAGCCAAGCCAAAAGCCGACAGCAAGCAGGAGGCCATGATAATGGACTTACTGGCATTCAAATCGTTGACTTCTCAGCAGTTAATTGAAGAGACCAAAATCGATGCTATAAGTCTAGCTTCGATTATGAGCCTAATGGAGATAACTGGGAAAATCAAAAACCTCGGTGCTGGCAGCTGGATACTTTCGTGAAGTTGATATTATTGAGATAATGTAGTATAATATATTTGCAATGTTCTTTGGACAACTTGCAGGTGAGGCTAAGGGAATTCACCTTTCACCCTTATGGCAGACCAGCCCAATGGGTTAAAGTCATAACCAGTTGAACTTCCTATAGCTTTAGGGGACAGCTGAATTTACGCTCCTGGCTTGACTATGGTAGGCTGCCTTACTGCAAGGCTAGAGATTGCTACTAAAAGCATCATCGGCAAACCTCTGCAACCAACCGCAGGGCGGAGATGTCGGTACGGTACGGGAGAATTTGCCTCTCCCCCCGACAGCTTTATTGCTATCTCTAGGGAGAGTCACTCCAAACATGACTGCTGCTTTTATTTTTTTACTAGCCAAGCAGCACATCCAAAGAACAGGGGCTCGGTGGTTTTAACCGCCGAGCCCCGTTTTCTTTCATTGTTGACGTACTTCGTTAAGCTACTCTACGAAATGTTGAACCGCACAGCTGAGAGGCCGGACAGATTTAAATTTAGGCCCCTATTCTTGAACTTATTGCTTATGCTTATATAAAGTTCTACAATAAATATATTATAAATATGGAGGCTATATAGTAGTGTCTCAAGCTAAAGATAAATCTAAAAGCAATATAGGTGAAATAATTTCAGGTCTTGTTTTGCCAGCTATGTTTGTAATGGCCTGGGTTTTGGCCCTAACTGGCTCGCGAGCGCCGCTGTCTGCCGGTGTTGAAGCTGCAGATATCAATACCATTCATTGGCTATTATATTTTATAGGCTGGGTTTTCCTGTTCTCGTCTGTAATGCACTCATTATTCGCGAAGAAAATGGCCAAAAGTATTGGCTGGGTTACGAACGGCTTTCAGTACGAGATAGCTGCCGTCAGCTTGGGCCTCGGGTTGGCTTGTTTTTATGCCATTGGTGCTGGCATAGAAGCCTGTGTTGCCGTCGCCCTGCCAGTCATTACTTTTTTGTTTTTCGCAGGACTCAACCACTTGTACGAAATAGTTCGTGACAAAAACTATGCACCCAATAATAGCCTGGTGCTAATCTATGACTTTGGCATGTCAATATCACTTTTCGTGCTAATACTGCCTTTTATAAAAATCTAAAAAACAGTAATTCCACAAAGCTAAACTGCGGACTGGTATTGTACGTTTATATTCTTTTTTTATGATCCTTGGCGCGATGCAAAAAAATAATTTCTATTTTGCTAAGGTTTGACAATATCGGGGTTTGTATTATATAGTTCTTTTCCTGTGCAGATTTGCATTAATAGCAATTAAACATTAGCATATTCAGGTACCCCATAAAATTCATGCCTAAAAATCTAGTAATAGTAGAATCACCAGCCAAAGCCAAAACTATCGAAAAATATCTCGGTAGTGATTTTGAAGTACTAAGCAGCATGGGACATATCCGTGCAATCGCCAAAAAAAATAAAGATGGCGGCGATGCGATTGATGTTAAGGCTGGCTTCGCTACTAGCTATGAGGTAGATCCAGATAAAAGAAAGACCATCACGGCGCTCAAGAAAGCCGCTAGCGGCAAGGAGGTCTGGCTGGCTACCGATGAAGACCGCGAAGGAGAAGGAATTGCCTGGCACCTCTGTGAGGTATTAAAGCTCGACCCGACCACCACCAAGCGCATTGTATTTCATGAAATAACCAAAGATGCGATTGAATCGGCTGTCAAAAATCCTCGAGTGCTTGATATGGATTTAGTACAGGCTCAGCAAGCCCGGCAGATACTTGATAGGATTGTGGGTTTTGAATTATCACCCGTAGTGTGGCAAAAAGTGCCAGGCGGAAAATCGGCAGGAAGAGTTCAGTCGCCAGCAGTCCGCCTGCTAGTAGAGCGCGAGCGCGAAATAGAAGCGTTCGAGGGCAGTACTTCGTATAAAGTAGTGGCTGTCTTTAGTATTGACGGGGCAGATGTAAAAGCTGAGCTTCCAAGCAAATTTGATAGTGAGAGCAAAGCTCGAGCTTTTTTAGAAAGCCTGATTGGTGCAACATTTACCATCGCAGACGTTACAACTAGCCCGAGCACTCGCAACCCGGGGCCACCATTCACAACCAGTACCTTGCAGCAAGAGGCCAACAGCCGATTGGGTTTTAGCACCAAGGCTACTATGTCGTCGGCTCAGAAGCTCTACCAGGAAGGTAAAATAACCTATATGAGAACTGATTCTGTTAATCTTAGCGGTCAAGCCTTGGGCCAAATGGAAAAATACATCAAATCCGAGTATGGGCCGAATTATCATCAGCAAAGAACTTTCAAAACTAAGTCGAGTGGTGCGCAAGAGGCACACGAGGCGATACGACCAACCGACTTTGCACAGCAAGTCGCCAGCGGAGATAGCTACAACCAAAAGCTATATGAACTAATCCGCACTCGGGCGCTAGCTAGCCAAATGGCGCCAGCCAAACTCGAGAAGACGACCATCACTATTGAGATTTCAAAACACGATGTGAAGCTAGTCGCCAAGGGGGAAATAATTGTATTTGATGGTTTCTTGAAAGTTTATGGTGCAAATAAAAAGGTTGATGCAATTTTGCCTGCCGTCAAAGCTGGCGATAAGCTGGCCCTCTCAACTGCCACCGCAAAGCAAATATTCACACGACCGCCGGCCCGCTACACTGAAGGTAGCCTAGTGAAAAAGCTCGAGGAGCTAGGCATTGGCCGGCCATCGACCTATGCCACAATCATTAATACTGTCCAAATTAGGGGCTATGCAATAAAGGGCGAAGGCGAGGGTACGCCACGCGATGTAATTGTTTTGACTCTCCAAAATGACAAGCTCAGGCGGGACACCGAAGAAGAGAAGACTGGTTCTGATCGTGGCAAGCTTGTGCCAACCCCTAGCGGAGAAGTGGTCAGCGATTTTTTGACAGGCCATTTTGATAGAATTGTTGATTATGATTTTACTGCCAAGGCCGAACAAGAATTTGATTTGATCGCCGATGGCAAGCTAGAACGTAACAAAATGCTAGAGGACTTCTATATACCTTTCCACGAATTAATTGAAAAATCTGGCGACATAAAAAGAAGCGATGTGGCGCAGTCCCGTGAGATTGGTGCCGACCCAAAGACAGGCAAGCCAATTATGGCGCGTTTCGGCCGTTACGGTCCAATGTTGCAGATGGGCCTAACAGAGGACGAGACCGATAAACCCCGCTTCGCACCGATGCCAGCTGGGGCCAAGATCGAAACCGTGACTCTAGAACAAGCCCTTGAAATGTTTAAGCTTCCCAGGAATGTTGGAAAAACAAAGGATGGCCAGGATATAATGGCCAATCTTGGTCGCTTTGGACCTTACATTCAAGTCGACAAGCTATTTGTGTCTATTAAGCCACTTGACCCCCGAACCATCACCATCGAAGAAGCCTTGGAGTTGTACGATGCCAAGCTAATCCAGGAGGCTGAGAAAAACATTGCTGATTTTGGCGACGGAGTGAAGGTCTTAAATGGTCGCTATGGTCCTTATGTCACCGACGGCAAGAAGAATGCTAAGATACCAAAAGATACAGAGCCCAAAAATATTACGCACGAGCAAGCTATTAAAATGCTGGCAGATGCACCTGTAAAGGGCAAGAGAAGCTTTAAAAAACGCCAGCCAAAGAAAAAATCTTAGGATATTTAAAAGGCTCTGGCATACAATATAGTTGACCGTAAGCGAGTTCGATGTTATAATGTTCTAGATATGAAACGGCCCACGATGGCCTTTTTGTGATTTTTTAAAAGCTAACTATGAACGAATTTACTAATCAACAGCTAAATAGTTTGGTTGACTCGGCGCTCGGAACCCTTAAAAAGGATCGCGACAAGGAAGTTTTGCGACGCAGGGGCGGTATTAATACTAAAGCTCAGACTCTCGAAGAGATTGGTAACGAGATGAGCATCACCAGAGAAAGAGTACGTCAAATTGAAAAAGCGGCGCTGACACGACTGCAGGGCAAGTCTGACCCTAAAGACCCCTTTGCGGCAGCATTAACCGGGCTTATTGATAGTCGCGGTGGGTTACTAAGCCTAGAGAGTCTTGGGCAGGCCATAAAACTAGATGACAGCCTGCGACCTCACGTTATATTTTTGGTTAAGATAAACCCCGAGATCCTTTTTGTTGATCGCAATGACCACCACAGCGCCATGATAGCCGATGCCTCAAGCTTTGGGACTGAAGCTATTAAGTCGATTCATGATGAGCTGGTAGGGGCGGTTCGAAATTCTGGCAAACCCGCAAAGTTTGCTAGTATCTATAAGCTAATTGACGGACCACACAGCGAGGAGACTTTGCAAGAAATGGCTCAGGCATCGCGCTATTTATGTGAGCTCGACGGCAACTGGGGCCTGACTACTTGGCCCGAGGTTAACCCTAAAAGCATTCGTGATAAAATATATCTTGTTCTAAAAAAGACTGGTCGGCCGATACATTTTTCTGAAATCGCCGACAAAATATCAACCCTAGCGGCGAATCCTAAAAAGGTCACTACTCAGGCGGTGCATAACGAACTGATCAAGGATTCTCGCTTTGTACTTATTGGGCGGGGCATATACGCGCTCTCAGAGTGGGGTTATCGTTCTGGCACTGTCGCTGATATCATAGAGGAGATTTTAAAAGAAGAAAAGATGCCCATGAATAAAGATGAAATCATCCGACGAGTTCTGGCTCGCAGGCAGGTCAAAACCACGACTATTGTTCTGAACCTTCAGGAAAAACCGCAGTTTAAGAGGATAGAAAAGGGCGTCTACGGACTAGCCTAGAGCTCAAGCAGTTAGCTAAAAGAGCATAAATTCAGTACAATAAATAGATACACAATATGGAAATCTTAAGCACTATTATTATAACGTTCGCACAGGTATTGAATACCGTCCTTTTTGAATTCTGGGGCTGGCTACTAATAGCTGGCTGGCTGGCCTACAAAATATGGAAAAACAACCAGAAGGTGGCCTACATAGAGCGCTCGGAGCATGTGCTACTGCAGATTATTGTCCCCAAGGACAATGAAAAGAAAGAACTATCTGCCGAACAGCTCTTTGCAAGTTTGCATGGCATCTTGAGACCGGTTGGGGACGACGGTAGTATTCAGGAGCATATCAGCTTCGAGATTGTGTCGCACGACCACCTAATTTATTTTTATGTCTGGTGCCCAAAGCATCTTAAGGACTATATCGAAAGTCAAGTCTATGCCCAGTATCCACTTGTACAAATTACACAGATGGATTCGGATTACAGCAAAAAGGATTTGGAAGGAAGAGGTGCTTTTGCAACCGAGATAGTACTTACTAAAGACGAAATTTTTCCGATTAAGACCTTTTTGACTTTCGAGGTAGACCCCTTGGCTGGTTTGACAACTGTTTTGTCGAGCCTTGGTGGTGATGAAGAGATGTGGATTCAAATGCTACTAGAGCCTGTCAATGACAACTGGCACTCCAAATCTCTGCGCTACATCGATGAGGTGCGCAATGGCAAGCAGTCTGGCATCTTTGACAACTGGCAGAGCAGGTCCCTGAATTCGCCCTTCAAATTTACTAGGCTTCTAGCAATGGCGGCCTTCACTCCTAGCGTCTACCAAGCGCAGACGGCACCGAAATCTAAGCCCGATAAAAAAGAGCTTTCGACTGGTCAAACTACACTACTGTCAGCTGTCGAGACCAAGGCTCAAAAGCTTGGTTATGCTGTCAAGATCCGAGTCTGCTACATCGGAATTAGTGAGCAAGCTGCCAAGCAGCGTTTGCAAGCTCTAGTTGGTGGCTTTAAGCAATTTAATACCATTAACCTCAACGGCTTCGGTGGCACCCCGATGGTTGAGGGACAGGCTGGCCTGGAGGCTTACCAGCACAGACTCTTCGATGACTCTGGCTATATCCTCAATATAGAAGAAGTCGCCAGTGTTTATCATTTGCCACACACTAGTGTTGAGACCCCAAATATTGCTTACACCTCGACTAAGGTAGGGGAGCCACCAGCAGGACTGCCAACCCTAGCCAACACCAAGCCAGAGGACTTGAGCCTCTTTGGCAGCACGACTTTTAGGCAGGGCAATGTAAAATTCGGAATCAAACGTATTGATCGTGAGAGACACCTATATGTAATCGGCAAAAGTGGGGTGGGTAAGTCTTATATGCTTAACCTGCTGGCACTTTCTGATATTCACCAAAACGAAGGCTTTGCAATTGTTGACCCACACGGCGATTTGGCCCAAGACATTATGCGTTTTATACCAGAGCACCGTATCAAAGATGTGATATATATTAATCCTGACGATGTCGATTTTCCGGTGGCTTTTAACCCAATGGAATACAGTGATGCGAACAGGCGTAATAACATTGCATCTGAGATTGTCGGCGTTCTAAAAAAGATGTTCGGAGACAGCTGGGGCCCAAGGCTAGAGCATATTTTGCGCTTTACACTATTGGCGCTACTAGAAACTCCAGGTACTACGATGCTCGGAATTACCCGCATGCTAACAGATAAAAACTACCGCAAGATGATAGTTGATAATGTTGCCGACCCGGTTGTGAAGGCTTTTTGGCTAACAGAGTTTGCCAGCTGGAATGATAAGTTTGCGGCCGAGGCCGTCCAGCCTGTCCTTAATAAGGTCGGAGCATTTACGGCCGTGCCGATAGTCCGAAATATTATTGGTCAGCCCAATAGTTCGTTCTCGATACGCAAGGCCATGGATGAAGGTAAAATTATCATTGTAAACCTTAGCCGTGGTCTGATTGGTGAAGACAATGCCGCTATTTTGGGCTCGCTAATTATTACCAAGATCCAGCTCGATGCGATGAGCCGTTCGGACATTGCAGATATCACAGCTAGGCGACCATTTTACCTCTATGTAGACGAATTTCAGAACTTCGCGACGGAATCTTTTGCGGTAATTTTATCTGAAGCTCGCAAGTACGGCCTAAGACTAACAGTTGCCAACCAGTACGTCTCACAGATGCCAGAAGAGGTCAGGGATGCGGTTTTTGGTAATGTCGGGTCGATGGTAGCCTTCAGGGTAGGGGCCGATGACGCACAATATTTATCTAAGTATTTTGAGCCAACTTTTGAGCCAATCGACCTGGTGAATCTTGATAAACGCAATATTTATGTATCGATGAGTATTGAAGGTCAGACCTCTATTCCGTTTAGCGCTCAGAGCCTTAATATGCCGCCGCCTTCTGACGATCATACAGCCGCCATTATCGAACATTCTAGGCATCACTACTCCATACCTCGCTCAGATGTAGAGCAGATCATCGCAGAGTGGGCGGCGCCACCAGACGCCAGAGACGCTGCCAATAGAAATGACGGAGCTAAACCTGCCTATGGCCAAGCGAACAGCCAGGCGGCCCCCAGACAGCCCCAGCCGACTCAAAATAAGCCAGAGCTCCACGGCGTTGAGCCCAAAAGATACAGCGATATGATAAAAAATAAAGACCATGGCTCTAATCAAAACAACCGCTACAAGAAGCACTACAAAAAATAATGGACTAAGGCTTTATAGGCTAGTTTTACTTTTATAAAAGCAAAAAAGACATACCAATAGCCAGCTAAAAGAGAAATGTTACATGTCGCACAATATATCTTTTGCGACATTATAACCGCCAAGGGCCATTTAAAGACTTAAATACCGTTTTGTATATTTTATTTGGCTTCCCCGTTTTTTTCGTTTTTTTCCTTTGGCACGCCGCATCATTAATCTCAATGCGGTTAGCTTGTATTGCTCTATAAAAAGACTAATAAACAAAAACCGAACTAGAATAGGGGTTGCTGGCATTCTAGTCTAATTGGGCTGTTTTATAGGCTTACTTGTAGAAGGCTCGGCCCGGCACTCGCAGATCGATATACTGAGTAGCTTGCTTCTTTTGTGAAGCCAACAAATCTAGTGTTGCCTGAAGTGATCTAAGTTGTGAGTCTGGTGTTTCTTCAGTGTTAAACTTGATTTCGTAACCGGCATTAGTCTTGACGAGTAGTTCTTTGGTAGTTTCGGTGATATATATCTGTTCTGGACCAAGAGACTTGGCTTTAATGTAATCACCAACTTTGATTGCAAAGCTAACAAAATCTCGTGAAAGTATTTTGTTACCAACATCCACCGGTAGACTGCTGCCATCAGTGAGTGTGCTTAGGTCGGATGAATTTTCACCCAAAAATTCACTCATAACACGGCCGTTAATCGATACTATATATTTTTTGCTACCGGTTTTCCATATTATTGCCGCCTTTTGCTCATCCGTCTTGACTATCAATTTGTTAGGAAATTGCTTCTCTACCACTATTGCCTCTTGGCCTGTGAAAGTTTTTTGCAGTCTTCCCTTCAGGCTGCTGGCGTCCAGAAAAAGCCAGTTCTTCCCTGCTAAGCTAGAGTTCAGGTATTTTGATACTTCACTGCTCAGGCTCTGTGAAAGCTCGGTGTTCGGTCCCTGTACGTCCACCTTGTCGATTCGAAAAATACTAGAAAAAAACACCACTCCTACTGCTATAGCCAGCAAAAGAATATAAGGAGATACTTTTATTATTAGCCTCCACCAATTAATTTGCACTGAATGCTTGGAGACACCAGCGCCAGACTTTGCGTCGGTTTGTTGGAGTGGTGTAAATTCGTAAGATCTTTTGACCTGTCGTTTGCTCAATCTGCTGGCCTCTTATTTTTAGTGGCCAAGGCTATGATTATTTTGGCCAGCGAAATTGAAGCATCTGGATTAAAGAATTTGTGAATTGTATTGGCCAGATACTGCATTGAGCTCGGATCGCTAATGAGTTTGGATATCTCATTAATTAGTCTGACCCCCTGAAGGTCTTCCTGTTGGAGTAATCGCACTGCTCCGTGCCTTGCTAGATACTGGGCGTTTTTAAGTTGGTGCTGGTTGGTTGAGCTTGGTAAAGGGACAATAATTGAGGGCTTTGACAATGCTGCTAGCTCAGATATGGAATTCATCCCGGCCCTTGCTACCACAATATCAGACCAGCGGTATGCGGCTAGCATCTCGCCCGTCAAAAAACCGTGCGGGTCATAGCTGCGCTTATACTCTGTCAGTAGTCGGTGTTTGATTACGCGAGCGCGCTCAATTCCCTGTTTGCCTGCTATGTGCAAGATATTGAAGTTTTTAGTCAGAAGCTCGATGTTATTGAATACCAAATTATTGATAAATTCCGCACCCTGAGACCCAGCAAAAATCATAATGTTCGGTTTTTGTTCAGCAGGTTTTTTTTCTATTAAATTAGCCTCAATATAATACTCCGGACGCACAGGGTTGCCGGTGAAATAAAGCTTCGAAGTGTCCTCTACACTATAGGCTGACTTTGGAAAGCTAACTGCGATGGCTGAGGCCCGTTTGGCTAGGATGCTATTTGCCTTGCCCATCACGACATCGCTCTCGTGGATGACGTAAGGTATGTTGAGGTGCGCCGCTGCCAATCCGACTGGCAAACCAACATGACCTCCTTTAATGAAGACTACGTCGGGCCTAAACTGCTTAATTATTTTGCGGCTATACGAATACCCCTTGATAGTTTTTAAGATATCTGTGGCGTTTAGGGCTTGGGTTTTGAAGTCGGTAATTTCGCGAAATTTGCCACGGCCGTATCTTCTGAACTTGCCACTAGGGATTGACTTATAGTCAATACCGCTATGCTTGAGCAAGCTAGTTTCGTAATCATTTCCTGAGCAAACGAATAATATTTCGCTGTCAGGATTAAGCTCGTGAAGTGACGCGATGACGGCGAGTACCGGCGATATGTGCCCGGCTGTTCCGCCCCCCGCTACTAGGATCTTCATCATAGACCTCCTTATAGGTGTATTTAGAAATGTTCTGCAATATTCCTACCGCTGTTAGCAGTGCCAGCATACTAGTGCCACCATAGCTAATAAACGGTAGTGTTATGCCAGTCAGTGGAATCAAATTTAGCATTGCCGAGATGTTTATCAGGGCCTGAGTAGTTATCCAGAATATAATACCACTCGCTAGTAGTCTACCAAAATTGTCGGGCGCTGTCCTGGCAACCCTAGAACCCCTCCAAAAAAGTAGCCCGAATAATATGATCACAAATGAAGCACCAATTAATCCGGCTTCTTCACCAATGATTGCAAATATAGAATCGTTAGTTGCCTCTGGAAGATAGCCATAGGCCTGGAGGCTTTTGCCCAGCCCTCTGCCAAATATACCGCCGCTACCTATGGCGATTAGGGCTTGGTTGATATGATAGCCAGCTCCCGAGGAATCTTCGGTATGATTAAAAAATGTGGTCAGTCTGGCAATTCGATAAGGTGCCAGCAATGCCAATAGCCCTGCAACACCACCGAGTAATAGAGTGGCAAGCGTTGCGCTCCACCACTTAACTCCAGAGATGAAATACATCGCGAGCATTGTAGATATTATGACCATCGCGCTACCCATATCTCTTTGTATTGCGACTGCCAAAACAGCAATTACAGCGATTATAAACATAAATGGTAGCAAGCCTTCGAGTGGCTTGGACAGGTTTTTTTTATTTTTTGTTAGCCAGGCGGCCATAAATATCACGGCCCCAATCTTGAAAAACTCGACCGGCTGAAAGCTAAAAAAAGCCAGCTTGACCCAGCGAGTGGCTCCACCACTACTAATTGCCAGGCCTGGCACCAAAACCAAGAACATCAGTACGATTGTGCCGATAAAAATCGGTGTGGCGTATTTTTGCCAAAAATGATAGTCGATTTTGCTAGCTACTATCCAACCAGCAATACCCAGCAACATGCCGACGGATTGAGTAATAAAAAAACTATTTGTATCACTTGTACCAGAAGTACGCTTTAGAACTGCAATCCATCCCGTGGAATATATCAAAATTAGTCCGATGCCGACCAAAAACAGAACTAAGATCGTTAGCATATAATCTGGTCGGTGCTTATAAAAGATTGCTTTTTTTTGTTTTTGGCGCTGCTCCATTTTGCTATCCTTTGCCAACCAGCGCAACCATGACACCTAGGCCGGCGCAAATCCCCCCTATGATCCAAAGCCTCATCGTAACTTTTGTTTCAGGCCAACCTTTGGCTTCGAGGTGATGATGAAGTGGTGCGGAAATAAATATTTTGCGCTTAAAAATTTTCTTAGATAGAATCTGAATGACACTCGATCCAGCTTCGGCCACGAAGACTAGTCCGATGATCGGCAGTACAAAAACAGAATTAGTTAGCATCGCTACAATACCGAGGGCGGTACCAAGGGCAAATGAGCCAACATCGCCCATAAAAAACCTTGCTGGATATATATTGAACCAAGTATACGCAAGTACTGCACCTGCCGTTGCCATACAGAAGCCGGCTATTCCAATATTACCCTGGGCCAAGGCGATAATGGCAAAAGCGCCAAAAGACGTGGCCAAGAGCCCACCCGAGAGACCATCCAGACCATCGGTAATATTGACGGCATTAGCAGTTGAGACGATCACTAAAATAAATAGAGGTATATATAAAATTCCAATCTCGAAATCTCCTACTGCAGGAATATGTATCATTCCGTAGCCTAGCTTGAAGTAAAAGTACAATGCCCCAGCTATGGCAATCATTAGTATTAGCGAGAACTTGATAATACTTTTTAAGCCCGCCACTCCTTTGCCTGAGCCTCGGATGTTGATTATGTCATCGAGCAGACCGATGGATCCTGCTGCCAACAGTCCAAAAAGTGGCAAATAGGTCTGTGATCTGGAAAGATTTAATGCTAGAGTCACAAGAGCCACAGCCACAATAACAATAATTCCGGCCATTGTTGGGATGTTACGTTTATGCTTCTCGGCGTGCAAACTAGCAAACACTGTGGCTTTTTCGCCCGTCGTGGTTGTTTCGCGTATTTTTTTCCAGAGCTTTAGTTTGAAAGCAAAATAAGTATAGATGGGCGTCAGGGCGATCGCTATACCAAAGCCCAGCGAGGCCTGAATAAAAATGAA
>CALRCL010000006.1 GCA_943354575.1 Patescibacteria group bacterium UBA4664
ATTTTTTAGCTAAGTGCGGCTTGAGAGTCTCGTTCGCCACAATATTTGTGAGTGTGCCACCGTTAATTTCTATGGCATCGATAATATCAAAAATCATATTACCAGCCCCAAAAACTACCCAGCTAGTTTTGCTATTTTTGTTGCTCATAGAAGTAGCTTATCAGTTGCGATACAATGTAGTCCACCAATTGTTCATGAATATTTGGGTTGATAGGCAAACACAGACTCCTGTCGAAAAAATCCCAGGCCTTTGGGGCTTGCTGCTTGGTTCCTAACGGTTGATATTTGACAGTTGTATAAATATTTCTAGATAACAAAAAATTGGCTAATTCATTACGCAACTTCTCATTTTTTAGAACTATCCAAAAAAGGTAGGTCGAATTTTCGACTGCCGTCGGTGTGGGTGGAATAACAACATGCCCGTCTGCTACCAATTGTCTGAGCTTTTTGTGATACCAATCCAATACCTTTTTGCGCTGCTCTAGATTTTGCTTGATACCCTCTAGCTGCGAAAGCCCAATTGTTGCCGTGATATTATTCATCGATAGCTTCAAGCTCGGGTCGATAGCGCCAATCTCCCACCATTTCTTGCTAGAGCCACTTTTGGCGAAACTACTGTTGTTTTTTTCTAAAATGCCATAATACGACAGGGACCTGCAGTACTCTATAATTTTTTTATCATTGCCTAGTATCATCCCACCCTCACCTGTAACGAGGATTTTATTCATATCAAACGAGTATAGTGCGTAATCATATTGCTTGGCGGTATATTTGCGATACTGCTTAGTAAAGGGTGAGTTTGCGGCGTCTAGCACCAGGATAATGTCGTTTCTTTTAATCTTATTTAAATGCTTCTTGAGCTCCTTTATAGCAAATGGGTAGCCGCCATATTCTAGGCCAATAATAACCTTGGTATTTTTTGTGATGTTACTTTTGATGCTCTCTAGGCTGGCATTGGGGATTGTGGCATCAACATCTACTACTCTATATTTTATCTTCAAAATTTCGAGTACGTTTTTTATCCCAAAAAAGTGGGTGCCAGGAATCAACACTTCATCATTAGATCTAAGCCTTAACGCTTTCAATAATATCCAGAACGCATTAGTGCATGAATTTGTGGCCACCCCGCCTTTAAAGCCGATGCATGCCGAAAAGGCCGATTCAAATCTGACAACTTCGGCGCCATGGCCAACCATATGAGAGTCAAACACCGGTTGGAGCTTGACTGCCAATTGGTTGTCGAACGAATTACCAAAAACCGAAATCATTTCTTTGCCGAGCATACCTTCTATCCTTTTGTCAGTCATCCTTTTATAGCTTCGTTCGTCGCCTTCAATAGCTGCAAATATATCAAGCAAGGTGGCTTTTTGGGTTTTTGATATTTTAAGCCAATACTTGAAATCATTTCCTGGGTCACCGTTGCTGTAGTTAGATGGGTAGTGATATTTTTTAGCGACCTTTTTTGAAATACAATAATTCGCAACCGAAATCTGTCCTTCGGTATCTCTTTGACCATGCGGTAAAATTGTTCCGTGATATTCTGTTTTAACCAACATTATATTAGTTTTAATAAATTTCTGCGCCACAAATAACTTTGCTAGGTACATGCTGTCGGTGATATGCACATCGGCGTCTAGAAACTGATACCATTTGGCGTTAAAATACTGTAAACAAAAATCACGCCTTTTGCCTGAGTTTGTCATTAATTCTGCAAAGCTTACGGTAAGCTCCTGTATGGTTTCGACATAAATAAATCTATCATCAGTTTTATTTAATTTAGCAACATAGGCTTCGATTAGAGGGGAGTTGCCGTTACTAACAAGGACATGAATAAAGTTTTTGTAGGTCTGCCCTTTTAGATCTGTGATTAATTTTTTTAGAGAAATTAAAGCAGGGTCAAAAATTGGAGTAATAATGCAAAAAGTGGGCTCAGACTTGTTCTTGTTTTCAAAGCTATCAAGCAAATTGGCGTACTTATGCAAACCCACGACTCTATTTTTTAAGGAGTCCTTAATGGCAGTTAAGCTCACTTGAGGCCTAACATTTCCCTAGCTTCAGGCGGAGTGGCAATCTCTAGTTGCATCAGTTTAGCCATTTTGACAATTCGTTTTACAAGCATTTCATTAGAGGCCATGATAGACTTCTCTCTATCAAAATACTGGTTATCTTCTAGGCCTACCCTGACGCCTCCACCCATACTCATACTCATAACGTTAGCGTCAAGCTGGTACTGGCCGACTCCGGCGATACTCCAGACCGCGTTTGCCGGAAGCAATGAGTAAAATGATGAAAAAACTGCAGGGTGCAAGGGCGAGGTACCAAGTGACCCTAATAAAATATTAAAATAAGGATGCGAATCTTTAATAATACCCTTCTCTATCAAATAATTAGCCTTGTGTAGCATCCCTGGTTCAAAAACTTCGAGTTCAGGCTTAATGCCTTTTTCCTGCATTTTAATGGCTAGTTGCTCAATGATATCTGGCGGATTCACAGATGCGGTGCTAATAAAATTCATTGAGCCTACAGTAAGTGAGGCCATATCTGGCTTGAGGTCGCCTTTAAGATCCAGGCACTCTGACCGTCTTTCGAAGTCAGACCAAGCTCTGCCGCTGGTGGTGGCATTTAGGATTACCTTATCGTTCTGGCTTCTGATGCCGTCTATTATTTTGCCGAATTCTTCTTTTTTCCAGGTTGGATTACCGTTTTCGTCGCGCGGATGAATATGTATAATCGTAGCTCCAAGTTTGACACAGGCCAAGCTCGATTTGATTATTTCACTGGCCGTAACGGGCAATCTTGGGTTGGCTTGTTTAGAAGATACCATTCCGGTTGGGCAGAGATTGATGATTAATTTTTTCATAATTACATAATGTCAGATTTATCAAGATGGCGAAAGTATAAAGTTACTTTTTAACTTCAATATAAATTGTTACAGGGTCGTCATGTGTATCATAACGAAAGCCATATCCTGATTTCATAAACCCATACTGTTTGGCCTCACGAAAACCTATTTCTTTTAGAATGTCCTTCATATGCCTCGGAGTGTAGGCGTATCTGTGCCCCCAAGAGAACAACCTATCTGCAAGGATTTCATCCCAATGGCCAAAACGCAAGTTAAGGTGGGGTAGGATGTGTTTTTTATGCTTTCTTGAGTGGGTTAGGTAAGAGCTTACTAGCTTATTGAGGCCTGGCCAGCCAATTCTCATTACGCTTCCTGGCTTTAGTACTCTATAGCACTCCTCTAAAAGTTTATAGCCGTCTTCTTTATCAAAATGCTCAATAACATGTTCGGAGAAAATACTACTAACTGTATTGTCTTTAAGGGGTATCCCTTTTAAAAGGTCTGCCTTAACTGCCCCACCGCTAGTATCTATATCGTAGTTGATCCACCCACCAATAATATGACTACTGGAACCTAAGTGAATATTAATAATTTTTGTTGTGGGGCGATTAATTGCTTTTTTACTATTAGGCATTATTTCTGCCTTAGAGCCAGTTCATAAACCTCCAGTGTTTCTTGGGCTGTTTTGTGCCAGCTGTATTTTTTGATCTGGCGGTTACCTTTTATAACTAGCCCTTTGGCGAGCTTTTCGTCTGTCAGCACTGCCAGCATGGTCTCGGCCATTTCAGTAACATTGCGTGGGTCAAAATAGGCGGCGGCGTCACCTAATACCTCGGGCATACATGTAGCATTACTGCTAGCCACCGGCAGGTGGTGTGCCATAGCCTCGAGTGGTGGCAAGCCAAAGCCCTCGGAGAGCGACGGAAAAACATAAAGCTTGGCGTTTTTGTATAAGCCCGCTAGCTCTTGGTCGGTCACAAAATCAGTAAAAACAACTCTATCTTGCAAACCGGCATCAGCTACCGACTGCTCTAAGCCCTTATGAAAGGTATCTTTTTTGCCAGCAATAACTAGCTGATAATCAAGCATGTATTTGGTAATTAATTTTCCAAAGGCCATTATCATTCGCTCTAGGTTCTTGTGCGGATAGGCATTGCCAACATACAGTACAAAGGGCTTATTGATACCTTTTTTGTCTAAATTTACTCTGGGAGTAGCAAAATCTTTATCGACGGCTTCGTGGGTAACGCTTATTTTATTACGACGCACCTTAAATGTTTTTGCAACATCCTCTTTGACATATTCTGTAGGCACCAAAACAACACTGGCTTTTTTAATGCCTTGGCGCAGTACAATATTGCGCATCACCTGCTCCTTGAACATATAGTAGACTTTGCGGGCCATGGAGTTTCGTAGGTTTCTGAAGTGTAGTAGGGTCAAATCGTGGATTGTAATTACAAACTTGCCCCGGTATGCAACCGGAAAATTAAAATTAGTAAAATGCACTAAGTCGGGCTTTCGAGCATTAAGTATCGATAGTATTTCGGTCTGCTCTTTAACTCCAAAAAAATTAGCAGTTGTGCGGACATACTCTAGGTTGTCGACCTTAAGGTCGAGGTTTTTGGTATCAATATCGCGAACCAGTAATTCGTACTGGTTTTTTTTGTCGATCTCTAGTATTGCCCTAAGTGTATTTTCGATATATCGGCCAATGCCGGTTTTTTTGATTCCTCTGCCGTCTATTAGTATCTTCATAGGTATGTATTATAACTCAAAAATAACAAAAGTATTGTCTTCATAGATGTTTTTATATCTGGTACCTAGCTCGCTTATTTGGCTAGTAGTTGAAAATGACTTGTCTATTATTAAATACTTAGCGCCAGCTACAATATATGTTTTTATTTCGTTCTCACCTAGTAGTGCGTTTGGCAACGACCAGCCCTTTCTATTAGAAAAATAGAGTACCACGGGGTTGCTATTGGCATTGGTTATGACAAGCCTGTTTTTTGGAACTACAGCGTCGACTATTGACTCTAGCTTTGAATAGCTACGATCAACACGATTTTTGTATACCCGCTCTGCGTTAATGAATGCGACTATCGTTCCGCCCGCTACAATAACCACGATTAATATTTTGGCAATTATTTTGCTATCCTTTTTGAGGTTTGAATATATCCATTCCAGCGCTATGCCAACCATCAGCGCTACGGGAGGAACCAGAGGTAGGCTATAGTAATTATGGTAAAAACTTTTTATCGCAAATACCGCGATAAATATCACAAACGAAAGTAGCCACACTATGGGCAAGTATTTTTTCCTTACTATGCTGACTAAAAGCCCTATAAAAGCCAAGAGGTATATAGGCCCAAAGACAAATCTTATCGGAAGTATGTAGTCACAAATCCTATACCAGAATCCTTTAGTAGCTACCAGTGCTAAAGATTTAGCAAATGATATATCGCCGTAAAAATAATTGCCCATACCATAATCTTTGCTCAGATGATCAGACCATAGGTACCATCCTAGCACCGGGGCAACTAAGAATAATAATATCGAAAGCATCTTTTTGATGTCTAATATCTTTAGCAGGCCTTCTTTTTTTAAAATATAAATAGCAGGAAGCAAAATAAACACAGCCGGTACTTTAATGAGTATAGCCAGCGAGAAGCAGGCCAGCGCTGTGTAAAAGAACTTGTCTTGGTGCTTTTCTGAAAATCTTTGGGTAAAGTATAGGCCTGCTATAGATAAAAAAAGCATCAATATGTCGGGCTGAATGTTCTTGGAAAACGAAAAGTATAGTGGCGTTAAGGCTATTACAAAAGTAGATATACAGGCTACCCAGATATTATACCGACGTTTAATCAGTGCATAAAAAAAAGCGAGACCCAGACAACCAAAAATTAGAGTAATAACACGGCCGTGCCAGTGCTGGTAGCCAAAAATTGAATTGGCAATATACAAAATATAATTATAAGCCGGAAATTCCATACCAGTGATACCGCTAAATTGTCCTCTACCGTCGACTCTTGGTAAAAATATATTTGAGGACTCAAATTGAAAATTCCTCGCCACTGCCGCGGTATCGGTTTGTCTCCAGTTGTGCTCGTCTATGGGCGGTGTGGTTATCCATGGCATATGGATTAGCGCAAATAATACGATAAGTATTGCGACCAGGTAATTTACTTTAAGGGCGGCAATGGTACGGCTGCCTAGATTGATAATTTTGATCAACATGTCACTAGCCAGTGCCTTCATAATTTTTTTGTTATTTTCGACTTGCCAGTCTTGCTGAATGCATAGAACAAAACTATATTGAATATTATTAGCAACAACAGCATTACAAACCCCTGCCGAACGAAATGATAGCTAGATTGGTTTGATATAGGACTGAAGATGGGTAGATTTTGAAGCAAAGGTATTTTTTGGGTAATTATATTGTCGGCTCCGGCATCAAAATAAACAAATCCCATTTCGCGAAATATATTAATTCGATAAACAATAGCGATACTCATTAGTGCGCTAGTCGTAACCGCGGCGGCTAACAGCCCAATCTCTAATTTGTTATTTTTATTAAAGTATTTTGCTATTAAAAATACCACGGCGTAAATTGCTACTAGTGCATAACGGCCAGCTGGAGCAAATGAGCCACTCCAGTCTGTAAAACCAATTTGAGCTACCAGCAATAGCAATACCCCAGTGGCCACCGACAATGACAGTACGGCTTCAGTAGTTACTGACTTTTTTTGGATGGCCTGTTTAATTACTAAGATCAGATCCTTGAGTCCGTAATAAATATATGGGCCCGACACCAATAGCACCGGAAAGTATACTGCCAGGCCCTTCGCTCTATCAAATAGCATTGCAATAATATTGGTGGCAACATTGGCGCCAAATAACTGGCCGTTTTCGCCATACAGCTTGGTCGGGCTATAAAAACCATAGCTAGCTTTTAGGAAGCTGGCATATAAAAAAACAGCGCCCAGCAGCAGAAAGTAGTATAATCCGAGTTTTTTGGATGTCTGTGATATGCCCCATTCTTTGATGAGCACAATATTGTGGCCTAAATAAATGGGTGCCAAAATTATAATTGCTTTGGTGTGTAATAACATACCAGCCGCCATTACCAGTACAAATACGAAGTTGCTGAGCCTATCTTGTTTGGCAAATAACAGCACTGCGGCTGCGACCAAAGTGACAATCAGTAGGTCTGGCATTATTGCGCCCATATTTTGCCAAAAAAATGTACAGGATAATAAAATAACCATCCCCAGAAAGACTCTGCCGTCGGACTTAATGTACTTTTTGAGTATCTTATAGAACAATACTAGCGATAGCAATTGGAGTAGTATTATTAAAAACCTAGCTCCAGCTAGCCCAAAAATCTTATATGGCAGTGCCATACCTAGCGGAAGGCCAATTGTATGAATAGAGTACCAATCGTCAGAGTGGGCGGTTTCTATTGCTGGCGATATGTGGGGATATATGCCAGTAAGGCTGTAGCTACCTATTGCCCTGTTGAGCAAGTAGTCGTTTTTCAAATTAAAGTCGCCGTCCCTGACGAGACTATCTGTCATCATTAGATAGTGCGGTTCATCACCAGAGGTGTATATTTCCTTGCTAAGATGGCCTTTCAAAAATAAGTTACTAAGCATAAAAAGCACTGCAAGGGTTATAAAAATGAGCCACCTGTGGCTTATTAGGATTTTACTTATTTTTACCATAAATTAGTGGTGCTTACTTTTTAAAAGGCTTAATTTTAATAACACCAATCAAAAGCCCAATCGGGAACCAGATGTATATCACGTACAGTGTCGAGTAACCCTGGTATTGAATTGCCTGAGATATCAGGTATAGCGATATTATGGCCGCAAAAAGACTGGTCTCGTTATTCGGTTTGCTAAGACCCAGCTGGAGGCCCTTAAAAATCATCGTTGCAATAAAAACTACTACCAGCAGCAGCCCGACTAGGCCGGTTTCAACCAGTAGCTCGAGCGGCAAGTTATTGACGATGGTCCACTTGCCTTCTTTGGGAATATTGTTTTGAACGACGGGGCCAAACTGGCCTGGCCCAACCCCAAGCAACAACACCGCCTGCTCGGTAGAGACAATATCGATGGCTTTTTGTCGCGACATGGCTCGCCCGTCGTTGTCGTCTAGGCTGGTGTTTTTAAGTTGTGCGATGTAAGCATTCGCTCCTTTTTGGCCTTGAGTAAATGAGCTAGGGGGCTTATTGAAGAAGTTTATAATTACTAAGCTCAAGCCCCCAGCAATCAGTATCGTAACAATTATCAGCATTACGCGCCGAAGGCTAGTTAGTTTGAGCTTTGCAAATAGAGCACTGCCAACTAGCAGTGCTCCGACCATTCCATATAGTGCGCCTCTTGAGACGGTCATAAAAATAATAAAACTAAATAAAAATAATAATGACCCAGCAAGCTTTTGTGAGATAATTTTTTGCTTACTGTCTAGTACTAGGCAAAAGGCAGCACAAAAAGGCAGTAGCAGGTACGAAGCAAAGTATAACGGCTCTAGCGACATAGAGTGAATTCGCGGAAAGCCAAATACTTGCCACGAGTACATTTGCCTGATGCCAGTAACCGAATTAGGCAAGCCATAAAGATTGCCCAAATACTGGAATAATCCAAACAAGCAAACCCCCAAAGCAGACAAGAACAGGCTATATATTATTGGCTTGATGTATTTTTTATTAAACAGCAGCGACACAGATAGCGCCAAGACAATAGTGAAGGAGTTAAATAAAAGCACACCAACCCCTCTATTGATATTGATCGACTCTGGCACCAATAGCGCCAGCCAGGCCATAAATGCAATCAGTAGCTTTTCTGGAAAACCAAGATTGATACGGGCTTTTTTGGTAGCCAGCAAATAGGCAACTCTGGTAATGAGCACAAGCCCAATTATTACGCTAGGCCTAATAGTTGCGTCGAATAACTCGAACGATGGAATACGCTCAAAAGGCAAAGCAAAAGTTAGCAGTATGAGTAGTGCTCTATCGATATCTGCGGTGATGTACTGGTAGCTTTTCTTGACTATATTTGTAATTGTCTTTGTACTGGCTTGGCTCATAGCTTTTTTACTGCCTTGAGGGGGTTTTGTTTGCTAAGCAAGTGCTCGAATTGTGCCGAAGATATCTTCTTGGTCGATTGTATATGGCGCCTTTTTATAATGATAGAGGGGAAATTAACCAATGCCGTGAGCTGGGCTTTTATGGCCGCTAGCGAGTAGCCTTTGGTGAGCGCGGCTCCTGTCATTCTGATATTAGAATATAAAGATCGTGGCAAGACTTTTAGTATCAGCGGAAATGGAAGGTTCTTCCAAAAAAGGTAAATACTATTTTTTATGGCCATTTCCCTACCAAAGCCTGGTATCTTATCGGCAGTGTAGTTCATTTTATGATGCACAATAGCTTTTGATGATAAATAGATAGTTTTGCCCATTAGCTGGGCTCGCATACTAATATCGACATCCTCATAATAAGCAAAAAAGCTACTGTCAAAATACCCAACCTCATCAAATAAAGACATTTTATACAAGCTAGCGCCGCCGCTGGCCGAAAAAATTGCCTGATCGGCATTGGGTAGCTTGGTAGCTGGCTGGTTGCGCATGCCCGGATATGGCAGCCCCCAGGTGCTGTATTCGTCACCCACCGAATCTATCAGTTTGCCGTTGGCCGTAAGTATTACTGCCTGAGTGATGTCTGACTTTTCTTTTGTGGCCGTCTTAATGAGCTCGCTGAGGCAGTCTTTTTCGCACTCGGCGTCGTTATTAAACAAAAACACATATTTGGCCTTGGCGGCTCTAATACCGATATTGACTCCTTCAGCGAAGCCGAGGTTTTTTTTGTTTCTAATAATCACAACGCCGGGGTAGTTATTTTTAATTAGTTCTATGGAATTATCTACACTGCCGTTATCGACCACAATTATTTCCGTTGGTTTGAGGTTCTGGTTGGCGATAGACTTTAGGCAGTCTAGTATTACACCTGCTCCATTCCAGTTAGGAATTACAACAGATATAGTTATATTTTTTTTACCGATTCGTACCATCATCATATTATAGCCTGTTTATCTAGCATTTTATTAGCTGAGCTGAACTATTTGTGGCTTTATGGATAAGCATTTGCTGCGCAAATAACATCACCCATGCAACGAATAGGATTAGTCCTGGTGCTTTTTAAAAAGCTTTTTGACATGTTTCAACCGTACGATGTTTTGGCTAGAATATAGTTTAATTGCCACAGATTTACTGGAGTCGATAATTCCTTTCATCTTTTTAGTCTTATCAATTGCATTATCTTTATGCCTCACGGACACATCTTTTATGCAGTCGCTGAGTTTAGTACGATAAATTAAGTCCGTTGGTATAAACTTTTCAAAAGTATCGTAATAGGTACTACTGAATCCCGTCTTGGTCATATCTTGAAATTTCGACTCCAGCACCGCAAGCTTGTCGCTGTCATAAGTGGCTTGCCCATTTCTAAAAAACTGTATGGTTTCGCCGGTTCGCAGCAATTCCATTGGTAAATCACCAATTTCATCAATGAGAGCTTGAAAATTTTTATGCTTTTTAAAGTTAAATGTTTTGGCTTTATTTTTGAAATTAAGTAGGTCTATAACCAGCATGGTCCTTGCACATTTTTCGCATTCAGAGCAGTTGTGCCTACCGGTAGTCCTATCGCCCAAACAAACCCGCACAATGTTTGGTGCAATACCCATACTATCACTATACACCTTAAGTATTTTTTCGGCTCTAGACTTAGCGGCTCCATCATGTACTATCTGCAATGAGCCGCTCGACCACAGTGGATCAAGAATTGGGTGGCTGCCCCATGGCAGGAGTGAGCTGTATGTAAATGTTGATGGTATATATACTTTTCCAATATCAACCGGAAGCAAGTGAGCTGCTGTTGCCAGGGCCGCGCCATGGTACTGATCTCCCCATCGAATATGAGTGTCTAATTCTAAATGTAGGTTGGTAGTAATAAAAATAACGTCTTTTTTATATAATTTTGCAGCTTCTCGTATTTTTTGTCTCATGAATTTTAAATAACTTTTTTCGTGCGGCCATACATCGTACCCCTCCACATAAACCAGATAGTCTATCTCCTCAAAATGGCTCAAAAGAGTATCGAGCGAATCTATGCCACAACTAAAGAAGCTAGCTACCTTGCTGCCTCTTTTTGCGGCACTGTGCTGCTTGAGCTTTATATCGACAGCAGCCATGTCATTGAACCATGTTGAGTAAATGCCCTGAATAGTTTGCGAGTTCATGGCCAGCTGCTTAGAGACTGGTCTATCGATACTTAAGCCCAAACCTTTCTTCATTGCGATAGGCAAAAATGCACAAAAGGCAGCATCCCCTAAGCTAGCAGTGTTTAGTCGACTGCCCTTAAAATATAATTCCTGGGAATTACCCAAATAATCTATACTAAATAATACTTTCTGTGCTGTTTTGTTCGTAGTTACCTTTAACATAAGAATCCTTATTTATTAGCATTGTAGCTTATTCTGAGCAGCATTTATATAATCGATTCAAGAAATTTATTATTATCAAGTAATGTCTGATATGATTCAAAACATAATGAATAAAGATACAATAAGCGCTGCCAAAAAACCATTGCCAAAAATTGGTATACTTTACGACTCGCACTATAAGAATACTGGTGACAAATCTATGGGTATTGTGATGGCTGATTTTTTGAATACAAATAATATACCGTTCACCGACGTCAGTCCTTTTGCAAAAAACAAAAGCACCTACGATCTGCTAATCATAGGTGGCGGACAGATAATACGTGAGCCAGCCGATAGCTACTATAATAATTTTAGAATTTGGGGCAGGCACATACTAAATACTGCAGACATCACAAACGCTAAAAGCCTGCAGTTTTTAAAAGACTACGAATATGTGTCTGTGCGTTCATCTGTGGCAGTTAATAAATTGGGTAAAAATAAAATTAATGCTGTATGTGTTCCGGACATATGCATTGCTATGCAAAATAAAAACACAGCAGTAAAAATACCGAAAGATTCTGTCGGTATACATTTTATGCCTGGTCGTAGTGATATGGATATAAAAAAACATATTGAATTTGTCAAAAACACGACAAAGACTAATACCGTAGTGTTAATACCCTTCACCCACTACGCTGGCGACTACAAATATCTAAAAAAGATCCATGCTGCCGTACCTAAAACAATACTGCTTGTTGAGCTCGAGCCTCAAGTGCTATTCGATACTATTGGTGAGCTAAAAATGCTCGTATCGATGTCTCTTCACGCGACTATATTTGCATATAGCCAAAATGTTAATTTTATCGTGGCCGAAGAACCAGAGTACAAAAAGATTGGTGCTTTTTTAAAAGACAGGGGGCTTCAGCATCGAATCTACACTGACTATTTGAGCCTTAGCAATAAGACTAAGTTCTACCTCAAGAAGCAGAATACCAACTACAACAAAGAGCTTAGTGTCGATAAAGTACTTTTAGAAAAGCATTTTGCTAAAATCTTGGCAATTATCAAGAATATACAGCTAGATCCCAAGCTACATGCTCTATACTCGGAGATTACTGCAATCGAAGATGCTAAAAATAGTCTTGTGCAAGACCTGCAAGAAGCACAAAATAAATTAAAAGATGCCAATTTATCACGCAAAGTTATGGCCAAAGAACTACGTCAAATTAAATCTACAAAATCATGGAAGTTAGTTGGCTTCATTAATAGCCATTTGCGGCGTAAATAATATTATCCTTGCAGAGACCAGGCTTAGTGTTATCGCTTTCTTAAAAGCTTTTTAATGCGGTTTAGTCGGACCATATCTTGGCTAGAATACAGAGCAATGAGCCGGTTTAGGTTTTGTCTAGGAGCTAGGTATTTTTTGATAGCTTTTTTTGATAGCGTCAACCTATTGCCGTAGATGCCGGTCAAATAAAAGATTGTTTGATTGATATTTGGCTTAATTTCGGGTGCCCTGCCATCCCAATATGCAATCATGTTCTCGATTGGCTTAACACATTCCTGCCAATAGTAGCGCTTTTGTATAGAGCGAATATTGACTTTAATTTGTTGGCGCAGAGCCTTATCTGATGCTAGAGTTTGTATTGCTTGGGCTATAGAGCCAGAATCGTTATATCTTACTACCTCGCCTAGCTTATCTTCCTCGATTACTTCAGCAAACGAATCACCTTGTGTTGCTATTATAGGCAAGCCAGCCCATATATAATCTAAGATTCTTGTGCGGAACGAAAATCGCGTCTCAAGGTGATCATAATGCATCGATACGCCAGCGTCGGCATCTAGCAAATACCCCTGGCGCTCTTCGTAAGGAACCCAGCCTTCATTAAAAAAAACTGACTGATCTAGCAGACCAAGCTTTTTAGCTTTTTGTATCGCCTTTTCGACCATAGGCATTCTTGGAATATTAACATTGGGGTGGTCTATGCCCATAAAAACTAGTTTTACAGGTACTTTGCCCTGTAATTTAGCGACGGCTTCGATGAGGGTCAGAGGGTCAAACCAGTTCCAGATACCTCCCCCCCATAAAAGCACGAAATCATCTTCTGATAGCCCAAACTTCTTTCTCAAGACGAGGGGCGTAGAGATTGTAGCGGACTTACTTGATAGCCCAAACGGCACTACATCTATTAACTCCCTGAGTGAGTTATCGCTATCATATACCTCTGGCGTTATTCTGTTGACGCTAGATAAAACACCAATCCAAAAATCTCGCTGCTTTTCACTGGCACAGATAATACTATCGGCCAGCATAAAAGCAGAACTCTGCTCTGTCAGTAGGATGGAATTAACTAGCTTTCGAAGCTTTATGGGTTCGTGGCTATTAGCCTCCAGAGCTTCTACGGTAATGGGGTCATACGCATCTAGGATTATTCTAGTGTTGAATGCCTTAGCAGAATTTGCAATTTTCGGTGTTATTTTTTGCGTGATTACTATGTCGGCTTTTTTTATTTCTTCTTTTAGGACTTTATTATTACAAATCTTTAAGACAAAGAGTTTAGATTTAATTTCTGGCTTGATGGGTGAAACCACTACTACATTGTGGTTTTTAGACAGCTGGGTTGCGAATTCCCAGCTTCGAATGGCCGGACCGGCCATTGTTTTACCGATGTAGTCTTGGCAAATAATTAGTATGTTTTTTTTCATTTCTTTAATGCCCCCTTTATTTTATGTTGAGCCCGCCTGGCAAGCTTGAAGATTTTACTATCAGGTAGCTTTTGGCGTGTGGTTAGCGCGCGCCTGGCTATCTTGAGCTCTTTGCTCAGATAGCCAATAGTATCGTGCAGCTTATTGACCTCTGCAATATGTAATGTAGCTATCTCCAGTGGTTTTTTTGGCAGCCGAGGTATAGTTCTGTTTTTACCAGGCATCGCAACGAATTTGTACTGGAAAGCTGTGGCGTCTGGCCTAGCTATGAACTTGTAGAATTTTTCGGTGGGTATTAGACCCAACGAAGCTAGTATAGACTCGGTTGTCTTCCTTGGCTGAGCCATCACAGACTGATCAAAATCAACCACTTTATAGCCCGACTGGTCAAGTAGCCTATAAAAAGATTTGAACGTAAAGTACTTCATGTGGGTATCGTCTAGTATACCTAGCTTTTCATATTCGAAGTTGCCCTGTAGTAGCTCCATCCGTATAGACGAGTGGGCTATATTAGGCACAGAAACTATAATCACGCCCTTGGGTTTGAGTAGTTTTGAAAATCTACTCAGCACTTCACCGGGATGCCTCAGGTGCTCAAGTACATCGCCAAACAATATGACATCGTATTTTGCTTTAGCTGACAATATGGGCCACTTGTCACCTTCCAGATCAAAAGAATATACATCTCTTAATGCTTTTGACGCCTTAGTGGCATCTTCACTATTGAGTTCAATGCCATCTACAATAGATTGTTTATCATCCATCAAAAGCGCACCAAAGTATCCAGAACTGCACCCCACATCTAATACAACGGATCCCTGTGGAATATAATCATATATTTTTTTACCCAGGCTATCTTTAAGGGTATTGTTACCATTTTTACTTAGCTCGGTATACTTCGACATACTAAGCCTTGGTCCGTTTCACGTTAACTAGCATCGCCGCTCTTGTCGTTCATGCTGTTTATGTCGGCGACTTCTTTGATGTTGTTTAGCTTAAAATACCTTTTAGCAATCAGCTCTGGCTTACCTTGCATAACCATCTTTGAATCATCAATAAGTATCGCTTTGTCACAAAATTTTACCACCGATTTCATATCGTGCGAAACAAACACCACTGTCTTCTTTTTGCGCTTTAACTCTTCGAAGTAGTTTAGGCACTTAAGTTGAAAGGAGGCATCTCCGACGGCCAAAACCTCATCGATTAGTAGTATATCTGCATCGGCCCGTACTGCTATCGAAAAAGCCAACCGCACCATCATTCCGCTCGAGTAGTTTTTTAGTTTCTGGTCCATAAACTCTTCCATTTCAGAGAATTTCACAATGTCATCATATAAAAACTCAATTTTCTTTTTAGTTAGGCCTAAGATTGTCCCGCTCAAAAAAACATTTTCCCTGCCAGTCAGCTCAGGGTTAAAGCCAACTCCCAGCTCAATAAAGGGCGAGAGGGTACCCTGAATACTAATACTGCCTCCGTTTGGCTGGTAAATGTTTGCTATTATTTTTAGTAGTGTGCTCTTGCCGCTGCCGTTTTTGCCGACGATACCAAAAAACTCGCCTTTTTTGATCTCGATATCAATATCTTCTAGCGCCTGATACTTGGTAAAGTTTTTAGAGCCAAAAAAATGTATTGCCCTGTCTTTAAGACTGTTGTGCTTTTCGTGAGGCAGCTTAAATGACTTACTTATGTGGCTTATTTTTATTGCTACATCATCGTCCATGTCTTAGGCCTCCTCCGCAAAATTCTTAGCGGCCTTCTCGAAATAAAAGTAGCCGGCTATTAGCAATACAAATGGTATTAAGTACGGTATCAGCTCTAGCGGAGCAGGTAGAATTTGTTTGGCTGTGATTGTCTCTTTGCTTACCAAAACAAATCTAGCATCTTGAACAATCTGAGTGATGGGATTTAATAAGATAATTTTCTGAAACCTCACAGGTACGATGCTCAATGGGTAAATAATGGCACTTGCATAAAATAGCAGCTGCAAAGCTAGTTCCCATATATGGCCAACGTCGTGATACTTTATATACAAAGCTGAGAGAATAAAGGCCAAGGCAATACAAAGTACAAATAGCTCGACCAGTAGGGGTATAAACCACAATGCGTTCCAGCCGGGCGCAACTCTGGCGACCACAATAAATACAAATACTACGACTAGGTTTAGAAGTAACGTAATTACGGAGCTAATGCTGGCGGATATAACGATGGCAATACGCGGAAAATACACCTTGCGCATCATATCGCCCTTGTCTGCAACTGAGCGCATCGAGGTCGTAGTGGCATCGGCAAAGTATGTCCAGAGTACAACTCCTAGCAGCAGGTACAGGGCGTAGTTTTGTATGCCTGAGCCAATTTTAACAAATACTGTAAACACCATATACAGTACCCCAAACATCGCTAGTGGCTTAACGAACGACCATGCGTAGCCTATGATGGAGCCTTGGTATTTTATCTTGAAATCCGTGAGGGCCAGCTGACGGATGAGGTCAAATAAGTTGGCTTTGTTTGGTTTCATAATGTCCTATTTTATCAGATACCTGTGCTATATTCTAGGCCGCAATCATAGCAGGCCCACTTAAATATACTGGCAAGTTAAATCAAAGAATTTTTGATACCATACGATGCAGTATAATAAAAAAGATAAGTTAAGAATAAATAAGTAGACAGAGTAAAAATAGTAACAATAGCCAAGAGTGCCTGTACTTTTTTATAAGATAGTTTGATTTCTACATAACTAGCAATAAAACTAAACAAAGGTATTAATAAAATTAATACTGGGGTGATATATCTGCCCTGCACGCCCTGAATGTACACTGCATCTACTCCACCTATAAAAGGTAGCCTGGTCCATAACAAATACATAGCTGCAAACATGCCTACGATATAGGCTAAAAACGTACCTGTAAAAATATATGAAATATATTTATCCCTTTTTATGAATCTTGCACTGTCTTTTATAAGTACTATGCATAACATGGATAGACTCATAAAAACCATCCAAACGGGCAATTTGTACCACAGCCAGCCAAAATGACCTACAATCCCGCTAAATACAATAGGATCGAGCTGAGTATTAATTTCTGGCCTAAAAAAAGTATTAACAACTATTTTTAATGTTTTCAAGGCTGCTTGATGCTTAGCTAGTGTAACTGTAAAAAATATAATTGCAGCAATGAGAATAGAATATAATATTATATGCTTCTTGTTTTTTTTAAAAAACTGTTCCGCCCTAGACATGGCTTCGGTTATTTTTTTATTTTTGCTGTTTTGTAATTTTTTATATACAGTTATCGGGAGAAGCAGAAGCAGAACTAAATTGATTGGCTTAGTTAAGCACAACAATACTGCAATTGAAACGGATAGCAGTATGACCCTTCTAGTAATCCTGATATTTGCGTATGCAATATTCAGGACGAGCACTATCCATGAAGTTATGATGGCGAAATTAACTGCGTCATAAGAAAGGGAGGCCATTTGTTGAACCATCATCGGGAAAAGTGAAATATACAAAATTACAAGCTTCCATTTTTTTGTATATTTAATTACAAAGTAAATTATCAAGATAAACACAGCCATATTTATCAATCTCCCAAAAAGAATCATCGACCCCACCGAACCATATATGTACTTTCCGATAAATACGCCTATCGATTGCGGAATATGGGTTATATCTGTGAGGCTACTTTTGATCTCCCATGACTTAACTTTTCTATCATTGGCATTATTTACAGTTATGGTCTTTGGGCCAAAAGACAACGTATTATCTTCAAAATTTACTTTTTTTACATATATGTCGTGGTAATAAGATTTATTTTCTATTTTTTTTAATATTGCCTGTGGAGATATTAATAGATCATTTGGGATAGTCCTAGAAAAACTGCCGTAGCTGGCCCAGAAGTGCACTCCCTCGTCGGGTACCGTAAAAACCGGCACCAATAGTAGGCTTAAAAAACCGAATGTTATTGCTAAACTTAAAAATAATTTTTCGGGCTTAATATTGCCCAAAAAATCGACTATGCTAGTTGCAATATTCATAGTTTCATTTCACTTCAGCCATAACAATTACAGCTTCAATGTTTTTAGACTGTCCAATAACTCCTGCTAATGAATCATTAGTTACCCAATCCATCCAACCTATCCCCGAAACATGCACCTTGTATTTAATATTATATAAATACGAAGCAACCCCTGTTAGTCTTAATTTAATGGCCTCGATTGGCCTCGATTGTCCGGTAGTGCCACAAGTATTATTCGCAGTTACATAATTAGCCCACCCTAGGCCACGGACATTAGCCGAGCATTCTATATTAATTGACCCAAATACTGAGTTTATTGTTTTGAACGACAAGGCTTCGAGGGGCCTTGATTGCCCTGTTGTTCCGCTAATACTGCCCTCGCCTACTGCAGTTGTCCAGCCTAAATTACTTAGGTGGGATGAGTATGTAATGGTATGGTCTTTGATTGCCGAAAGACCCATAGGGTCTAGGCAAGACTTTTGGGATTTATTCAGGCCTTGAGAATTATTTATAGGTGAAAGCCTGAATTCAACCGCTTCTAACCTCAGGCTTAGGCCAGAGGAGCCTGCACAACCGCCGGTATTGGTCCACTCCATCCATCCATAATTTTCTATATAGCCTCTGTACCACAGGGTATACTGGCTAGCGACTTCACCTACCAAGGCTGCTCGGATAGCCTCAGTTCTCAGCGACTTGCCAGTGGTGCCACTAACCTGCCCACCAGACTTAAAGTCTTGCCAGCCGATGCTTTGCACATGGGCAGAGTACACGATGTCGCCAGCTAGACCTGTATTGTTAATGAGAGAAATATTGATTGCCTCTAGCCTTCTGGATTGTTCTGTAGTGCCACTAATCATTCCGTCGCTAACTGTGGGCTGCCAACCTATGCTACTTATATGTGATAATATATTCAAGGAAACCGGCCTAGAGACATCGGCTGGTGCTGTACCAATTGAGCTTGGGGTGGCGGTATCGCCATAAAAAGGTACAGATTTCAGGTAGGGTGCTATTTCAATTGCCTCTATTTTTTTAGTTGCATCACCAAGATAGCCTGCGACTCCATTATTTTTAGTCCAACCCATCCATCCAATACCACCTACATGCACCCTATACCAAACATCGTATATATCTGAAAAAATTCCAGTAGGGTTAATTTTAATAGCACTGGTAGCTCGATTTTGTCCTAGAGTGCCCGATATCATACCACTATTAATTATTGGCTGCCAACCCCTCTCGTTACTGTATGAATTATACTCTACACTCCCGTTTATCTTGAAGGCTTCTAATGACCTAGATTCGCCTGTTGTGCCAATTACTCCGCTATTAGTTTTTTGTGCTGTCCAGCCTGTACCGCCTAGGTACGCCTTGTAGGCTAGGAGTATTTGACTGTCGTATGTGCTCCCAAACCAGCCAGTAAAGTCTCGCCAAAAGTTACGATTACCATAGGCACTACAAGCATCGCCAGTACCATAGAGGTTATTAAGGGCGGCAGCGTTGGGCTGGTAGGGCGTGTACGAATAAAGTGCCGCGGCAGCACGGGTGGTGATATTGACGCTACTGCTTCCGCAGGCCGAATTGGGGTTGTAGCCAATCGTATTAACCCCAGGCAAGGTGGGCGTCCAGAACCCGCCGCTTCTGACGCCATCAAAAAAGTTACGGAAATGTCTGGTACCCTGCGCAACTTGATTTGCAAAACCAAACCACTGCGCATCGCATGGTGCGCCGTCTGGGCAGCCAAAGCCCATAGCGGTGCGGTACTGCCAGCTGGCAGCCCAGTCGTCAGTAATTAGACCGGTTTCTTTTTGTAAAGTAACCAATATAACCTGAGGGTTAATGGAGTAGGTTTGGGCGGCGTTCCAAATAATCTGTGCTGCACTAAGCCCACCTGGTACCACAACGGGGCTACCGTCGGGGTTGAATTGGCCAATGTTGTTTTGTTTGGTTATGGGGTTTTCGTTGTACTCCTTAAGGCAAGTCCATGGCGGGCTGTACACTGTGCCACTAGAGCCTGTAAAGCCTGCATGCCACCTGTTGCAGGTTGGTACCTTGGAGTTAAGGAAGTTCTGAATATCGGCAACCGACATAGAGTTTTTATTAACAAAGATACTGTCGTCAATAATACGGCCGGCCTCAAAACTAGCAGCTTTGGCTGGAGTGGGCAAAAATAATGCCAGGCTAAATAGCGCAAAAAATAGCAAAAATATGGCTTTTGACTTTGATAATTTAGTTCTGATACTGGGTTTTAAAATATTAGCGTTGTTCATTGTATATTTACCTTCTTAGTTTCTGATTTGACTGACCCCGAAGCCGTGACGAGCTCTACTACTACATTCCACTCGCCTTTTTGGACAAACTCGCTAGTTGGCACATCAAAGCCCTGACAAATATAATACGATACTAGGTAGCCCACCGGTGCGGTTTTAGTAATGGTAGCACTGCCTTTTGTGGCAGTTAGGCTGCAGGTGCCGCTGGTGGTGCCACTAACTTGCGCACTAACGGACAAGTTTGTGCCATTTTGTCCAGCGTAGGTAATTGTAACCTTGGCGCTACTGGCAGCGGAAGACGCTTGCTGTTGGCTGGCAGCTTGGTCAGAGTTTTTCGTATTGTTGTCGGCTGTCTTGTCAATTGCCACAGCCTGAGCATCAGACTTTTCTTTGGTTGCTTCATTGGCTGGCTTTGGTGCAGGTTTGGGCTTTAAAAATACCTGGTAGCCCACAAAGCCAATTGCACCGATTACCAATACCATCAGGGCAATGGCAACCCCTTTTTTAATTTTACTTTTGGTTTTACTGTTTGTACTCATAGCTATTACATATTGTAACATATTAGGCAACAGCAGGTATGGGCTTTTTGTGACACGATTGTATACTTTTACATCAGCTTTTGCTAGTACGCCTTACCAGCTGAAGTATTCAGGCAATGGAATGCTACATGGCTATGAATAACCCATAAAACACCCCTCCTTTGATTAATACTTGATAATTCAGTATAGTTCTTGTAGATGAACTTGAGTCAAAAAAGGGACTATATTTGGAATACCGTTGGGGTTTTTGCGCAGAACGCACTATCCCCTTTAATGCTAGTAGTAATCACCAGAATAAACGGTATTGATGCCTCTGGCTTGTTTTCTTTTGCCTTTTCTCTTTCGATTGTTTTTTTCTTTATTGGTTTGTGGGGAGGCAGGATATATCAGGTGTCAGATAACAAATCTGAATATAAACAGCAGAATTATGTAGAATTAAGGTTATTTTTATCTTTTATAGCAGTTGCTGGGTCTTTAATTTTTTGCCTCATCAACGGTTATAGTGGCTCCAAAACTTTACTGATTTTAATGCTTGTATTGTTCAAGGTCGTTGAATCAGTAGCCGATGCGCTATATGGAGTGATGCAGGTTAATCACAAGCTACACATTTCTGGCATCTCATTATTGGCAAAGGCTACGGTTGGCATCGTAACGTTCACCATAGTAGACCTGCTCACAAAAAATGTAACTATTTCAATCTTAGGTGTAATACTAATTAATATGTTTTTTCTGATAGCTTTTGATTTAAGAATGGCCAATAGGCATGAAAGAATAAGTATTAATCCAGTACGAGCTCTATTTAATATGCCAATTACCTTTGCTATTTTGAAAAAAACATCAGGTGTTTTTATAGTTTCTTTTTTGGCTTTATTTTCTATTAATATACCCCGTTACTTTATTGATATGAACAGCCCAACAGAACTAGGATATTTTGGCATATTGGTGATGCCGATTACACTACTAGCATTATTTATTTCATTTATAATACAGCCCAATATAGTGAGCTTGTCTAGCCTTTATAAGAAGCGGTCAACTACAAAATTCAAGCGCCTTATAAATAGAATGCTCTTATTTACAATCGCTATAGGTTTGGTAATTATTATTTTCACAGCAATAATTGGAGTGGATGCATTACGAATAGTCTTTGGCGTTAATTTTGTCCAATATAAAATACCGCTGTTAATAGTAATTGTTGGGGGAATAGCAAATTCCATGCTAGCAATAATGTCTGGTACCCTAACAATAATGCGAAATATAAGAGTACAGGCCTACACCCTATCAACCACAATCATTATTTTATTGGTGGTGTCATTTTTATTGCGTCATCAATATTCGTTAGAGATCGGAGTTGTTTTATTTACTCTTACCAATTTAGTACAGTTCACTATTTTATTTAGTTGGTATTTTTATAAAATTAATTTGGTACAGGCTACAAAATGAAGAAAATTAGTGTAGTAATACCTATATATAATGGTGAAAAATATATTAAGAGATGTGTAGATTCGGTACTGAATCAAAAATATTTCGATATTAAGTTAGCAGAAATACTGCTGCTTGATGATGGCTCTGAAGATAGCTCAGAAAAAATAATAAAGGATTTTTCCAAACGCTACCCTAAAATTATCATGGCCTTATCTCATAAAAATATGGGGGTAGCAAAAACACGTGACAAAGGCATTGAAAGAGCTAAGGGCGAGTATATTATATTTATTGACCAAGACGATTATATCGATCCAGACTACTTCAAGAGGCTTTTGGCTGCGGTTGAGAGAGGTAATTATGATATTGCTATTTGCGGCTTCAAGAGACCAGGAACGGGGTTCAGAATTATTAATAAAAATATAAAACTCAAAAATAAAGAATACGCAAAGTACATATGCACGGGAGTCTTTGCTAAAATTCACAAATCATCTTTTTTAAAAGAAAAAAATATAAAATCCTACCACACTACTTACGGCGAAGATATTGGTTTTATTCTTCATGAATATGCTAGTACCAAAAAGATAACAGTTGTTGAAAACTACGCAGGATATAACTGGTCCTATAATAAAACCAGCGTATCTAACACAGAGCATAAGGAATTGCTTGTTGTGCTGCCAATGCTTATAAAAATGCTCGACAAAATAAAACTTTACGACACCCACACGGATGAGTATGAATATTATATATTACAAACCATAGTGGCTTACCTTTTATGGGCGGGTCGCCTGGCTAATCGAAAGGACTTTAAAATTGCCTACAGCAAGGTTTTCAAATGGGTATATGCAAACTATCCACACATTAACCACAATAAATATGTCTATACCGGGCCTAGTGGCTCCCCAAAGTTAACTAGGTCTTCAATTGGTATTTTTATGATTTTGCATAAATTAAAACTTATTTCATTATTTTCATTAATTTACTGCAAAGGAAAGTAGGATTTTTTTGATATACTTAACAATACCAAATAGAGAGCGAGGTAATTAATAATGACGAAGAGCACAAAGGAAATTGACTATACTAAGCGTCTTAGTCGACTTTCGGGTCGGAAATGGAAACAAGTACTTGACGTACAAAGGCCTTACCGTTGGAATATTAAGAGGCTTGGTTTGGGCACCACGCTTGATGTTGGGTGCGGAATTGGGCGGCTTTTAGGTCACTTGCCGGTGGGTAGTATTGGGGTTGATCACAATAAAGATTCGATTAGTATTGCCAAGAAGTCTGGATACAATGCTTTTACTACCGAAGACTTTTTTAAAAAGAAATTTCCAGATAATAGTTACGATAGCTTGCTCCTTGCTCACGTATTGGAGCATATGCCCGTTAGTCAGGGTAGAAAAATAATAAAGGAATTTTTACCATACATAAAAAATAATATAGTAGTTATATGTCCGCAGGAAAAAGGCTTTAAAACTGATGAAACTCATGTAAACTACCTATCTAAAGCCGCCATAGAAGATATACTCCTAAGCCTAGGTCTAGCCATTGATAAGTCTTTTTCATTTCCACTCCATAAGTATTTTGGTAAGATTTTTACCCACAATGAAACCGTCGTAGTAGCTAAAAAAATCTAGCCAATAGCTTATGCGTCCGTGGGGTTATGTGGTATTTTGCATTTTTGGATGCGCGTATCCAGACAATTTCATTAAATACTCTAGCAAAATTCATGTATACATCCTCTTCCTCTTCGAAGCGTTTTCCGGCCTTGCCTTTCCCCGTGCTAGACATGGACTTCGCATGTCTTCTATAACGAAAGCTAATTTCTTTGTCAAAATAGAGCGTTCCTCCGTCTTTAATTATACTTAACTCTAAATATACATCCTGCACAATAGTATAGCTTTTATTGAATCCATATTTTCTAATTGTTTCTGTTTTCCAAGTGATCGAAGGAAAATATAGCCAATTCCCTATGCACAATGACGAAGCTAACTTTTCTCCATAGTAAATTCCAGACTTCTTGGGCTGTAATATTTTTTTTATTCTATCACCTACTGGAAGGTACTTTTTGCCCCTAGAGTCAATAACATCAACGCCTGGCTGATAAAAATCTGCTTCCCCTATATTCGACAAGGTTCTTTCTGTATAGTTTGGCATTAGCTCGTCATCACAGCCCATAATCATTACGTATTTAGATTTAGCTAGTCTTACGCACTTATTAAAGTTATTTGTTATTCCTAAATTTTTATTATTTTTTATATACCTAACACGTTTGTCTTTAATACTTTTGCAGTATTTTTTAGCAGCATCACCGGGGTAATTATCGTCAATGATGGTAAGGCGCCAATTTTCGTTGGTCTGCCCAAGAACAGAATTAATTGCTGTTTTTAAAAGCCGTAGATCTCCCCAGTAGGGTATAAAAATATCTATACTATTTTTTTGCATTTTCACTTAGTAAAATTGATATTTCTTGATGTAAATCACGTAAATATATTTCGTTCTGCTCTGTTTTTTGCCTCTGGTTAATAAGTGCGTATAGTAAAAATATTATACCTGTAGTTTGAAAAATATCGAATAGGCTTAGGTCCACTGCATCTAATATAGGGCGGTTATAAACCATGTTATACGCTGGGAAAGAAAGTACTATAAAAATCAATAAGAAGCACCAAAAAAACATTCTAAAACGAAATCGATTCTTTTGAATTTTTCCGAGCTTGTGCTTAGTTATTAAATTAATAATTGCTATAAAAATAATCGGGAGGTTTAGTGCTATAAGGATTAAATACCTCATTCGAACAGCTCCACAAGCCTGCGCTTAACAAGGCTTTTTATAATATTAATTCCATTCCAATTATTTTGACCTCTAGATTTTGAATATTCGGTATAAATAGCTTTTATTGGGTACTCATCTATGACCAATCCCTGCTGCTTAGCCCTCCATAGCATCTCCGAACAAAATTCATATCCGCTGCTCTTCCATTTTAATTGCCCTAAGGCCTTTTTTGAAAAAACTCTAAGCCCAGACTGCGAATCAGTAACCCTTACACCAAATATCATGAACGTAAGCATAGACAAGCCCTTGTTGCCTATTACTTTAGTCTTGGCCATCCCTTCTGAATTAACCAATCTACTGCCGATAAGCAAGTCCACTCTTGATGCAGCCATATTGTTTATGCCGCCAATAACATCTTCTGCGTCATGTTGGCCGTCTGCATCCATTGTGATGGCTATATCGTATTCCTGCTGTTGTGCATAGCTTAAGCCAGTCGCAGTAGCGCTTCCACTTCCTGAGTTTAATATATGAGATATTACAGTTGTTTTTTCTTTTTTGCAGATTGTAGCAGTGTCATCGGCAGAGCCATCATCTATAACTATTATTTCGTAGCTAAATTTTTCTTGAGCCAATGCTCTCTTAAGATTTTTTATAACACTGCCTATGATCCTGGCTTCATTGAAGGCAGGAATAACAATTGCGATTTTAAGGGGTTTAACCATACCAGACATTATACACCTTTGATTAAATTATTCAGATATTCCCCGTACCCAGACTTGACTAAGTCTTTGGCTACTTCTTTGAGCTTATTGGCATCAATATACCCCTCGCGGTAGGCAATCTCTTCGATACAGCCAATCTTTAAGCCAGTGCGCTTTTCGATAACATGTATGTATTCGGCCGCCTCCATCATCGAGGCAAATGTACCGGTATCGAGCCAAGCCGATCCGCGGTCCATAACCTGTACTTTGAGCTTTTTGCGCTTCAGGTACTCTGCATTAATACTGGTAATCTCGAGCTCCCCGCGATCGCTGGGCTTGATGTGGTGGGCGATATCGACGACATCGTTATCATAAAAATACAGCCCCGTAATTGCGAAGTTCGATTTTGGCTTGGTGGGCTTTTCGACTACCGATACGACATTCATGCCACCATCGAACTCAACCACTCCGTAGCGCTCTGGGTCTGAAACCTGATAGGCGAATATTGTGCCGCCTTCGACATCCGTACACTGCTTTAGGGCCTTACCAAACTGGCTGCCGTAAAAGATATTGTCACCCAGCACCAGAGCAACTTTGTCGCTACCAATAAACTCTTTGCCAATAATAAAGGCTTGTGCCAGGCCATCTGGCGACGGCTGCACGGCGTAACTGAGGCTAATACCAATATCGCTACCATCGCCCAAAAGGCGCTTAAATTGGGCCTGTTCGTGCGGGGTGGTGATTATTAGAATGTCTTTTATACCTGATAGCATTAGTGTGCTTAAGGGGTAGTAGATCATTGGCTTATCATAAATAGGCATTAGTTGCTTACTAATACCTTTGGTGATTGGGTAAAGGCGCGTCCCGCTGCCGCCGGCTAAAATTATTCCCTTCATTACAAATTACTCCTTGTTTAAATAATTCTTCAATTCATGACGCCAATCGATAGACTTGAAGCCTGCAGAATGAATTTTATCAAGATTAAGTGTACTAGATAACGGGCGAGGTGCAATACCTGTTTTGCCCTGGTAGTATTTCTGGGTACTAATATTCGCAACTTTTTGGTTGACGTTGGCAATATTATATATTTCTCTTGTGATATCAGCCCAGCTAACACTTGGGCCGGAATTGGTAAGATTATATAAGCCATAGTCTTTGTTTTTGGTAAGCAGAAAATCTATTGCCTTGACCAGCTCAGAAGTAAAGGTTAGTCGGCCTATTTGGTCCGATACTACGGTCGGGCTAATACCTTTTTGGCCCAACTCTAGCATGGTACGCACAAAATTTTTGCCTTCACCAATAACCCAAGATGTTCTGATAATATAATGCTTTTTAGCTAAGCTACAGGCTATATCCCCAGCTACTTTACTCGCGCCATAGACAGAAATAGGCGATAGACTTTCTTCTTCGGTATGGTTTTTTTGGGTGCCATCAAAAACATAATCTGTAGAAACATGAACCAAAACAGCCCCAATTGAGTTGGCTGCTTCGCTTAAATATGCTACCGCCGTGGCGTTGACTTGGTAGGCCAAGACCCTCCCCTGTGCTGTTTCGGCACCGTCTACATCGGTGTAGGCGGCGGCATTGATGATGTACTCTATGCCTTGCCAGCTATAGTTTTGCACACTTTTTTTGTTTGTGATGTCTAGCTCATCAATGTCTGCATGCTTGGCTTTGGGGTATTTTTTTCTTAAGGCCGTGCCAAGCTGGCCATTGGCGCCGACAATAAATATTTTTGAATCTTGCATTACAACTCTAGTGGTTTAATACTTTTGAGCACTGGGTGCTTGGAGTCTTTTCCTGAAATAATAGCCTCAGACTGTGGTATTGGCCAGTCTATAGCGGATTCTTTGTCAAAAAGATTGAGAAAGGTGTACTGGCTGTATCGAGACCAATGCTCGTTGACCAAATAAGTATAGGTAACATGGGGCTCGAGGGTTTGGTAGCCGTTGGCTACCCCTCTGGGCACAAAAATAGCAATACTGGGGTCTATCTCCATAGCTAAGCTCTGACCAAAACTTTCTCCTTTGCGCAGATCTACCCAGGCTCCAAAAACTACACCGTTAGCTACCGAGATGAATTTTTCCCAGGGCTCGGCGTGCAACCCCCTGGTGACTCCACGCTCTTTGTTATATGAAAAATTGTTTTGAACAACTTCAAAGCTCGGCAAGCCCAAGGCTTCCATTTTTTGTTTTTGGTAGTTTTCTTTAAACCAGCCGCGGTTGTCGCCATGCACTGGCAAATGTAAGGCTAATAATCCTGGGATGTTGGTTTTTTCTATTTGGAGTTCTTGGTTTTTTTTGGGCTCGGAGCTCACTACTGCCCTGCCTTTTTGTATTTTTTTTCAGTCTCGGCTTTTTGGGGCTGCCACCAGTCTTGGTTGTTGCTATACCACTCTATGGTTTGCTTGAGGCCATCTTCAAAATTGTTGAATTTGGGCTGCCAGTCAAGCTCTTTTTGGAGCTTAGAGGAGTTGATAGCATAACGCATGTCATGCCCAGCCCTGTCTTTGACGTGCTCATATTCATTCTTGTTTTTACCCATGATTGATAATATTAGCTCAATCACATCTTTGTTGTTTCTTTCTCCATCAGCTCCAATTAGGTAGGTCTCGCCTATTTTGCCCTTTTCTAGTATCAAGGCTACTGCTGAATTATGGTCATCTACGTGTATCCAATCACGAACCTGCTCGCCGGTACCATATAGTTTTGGCTTTATTCCAGAAATAATATTAGTAATTTGGCGAGGAATAAACTTCTCTACGTGCTGATATGGGCCGTAGTTGTTACTACAATTACTTATAGTGGCTTTGACACCAAAGCTCCTTACCCAAGCCCTAACTAAGTGGTCCGAGCCGGCCTTAGTGGCGGAGTATGGACTTGATGGGTTGTAGGGGGTTGCCTCATTAAACCTTCTCGGATCGTTAAGCTCTAGATCCCCAAAAACTTCATCGGTGCTAATATGGTGGAGCCTTTTATTGTGTTTTCTTACAGCTTCTAGTATTGAATACGTCCCAATTATATTGCTCTGAACAAAAGGCCAAGGGTCTTTGAGGGAGTTGTCGTTGTGAGATTCGGCGGCAAAATGCACTACTGTATCGTTTTGCCCTACCAGTATATCGATGAGTTCTAAATCTGCAATATCTCCTTTGACGAAGTTTATTTTACGCTTAAGCCTACCCAGGGTACTCTCATCCCCAGCGTAACCAAGGTGGTCGATAATTGTGATCTTATATCTAGGGTTTTTATCTAGCATCGTTCTGGCAAAATTAGAGCCAATAAACCCGGCTCCCCCTGTAACCAAAATGTTTTTCATTAAAATATTATATCATATCTGTTGCACGAGGTTTTTACTGAAACTAAGGCTTACTTCGGTGGTGTTAAAAATTAACAAATAATAGTATTTATTGTATAATATACTTGATAACGATTGGTCATAACAGATGATAGAGCTAAAAACCTGGTGGATAAAATCCAAAACCTGGCAACATATTTTGCTAGGCGCTGGGTTAGTTTTGGGTCTGTACTTTGTGATTATTTTTATGGTGCGGCTTGGGCATTACGACAAGCTGCTGCCGGGCATAGCCTTGCGCGGCGTGTACGTCGGTGGTCTCACCAAGCCACAAGCCGTTGCAAAGCTCGATGCCGCCACGACAAACTATATGAACTCCGAGATTACCTACCAAGCAAACGGCGAGAGCGTTGCTGCCAAGCCTGCCAGCTTTGGCATTAGCTTCGATAACAAGGCATATGTAGATGAGGCTTTCAAGCTCGGTCGTGATAGCGACATCATTAGCGATATTGCAACCCAAACATCACTGCTATTTAGCGCCCCAGATATCATGCAGCTGGGTGTCGATGGTGCTGTGTTCTCGAAAGAGCTGGTCAATATCAACCGAATCATCGCCAGGCCCAGCCAAAATGCCGAGTACCAATTCGGCAGCGGCAAAATTAGCGTCACTGAAGCCAAGAACGGCGCAAGTATTGATATGGGTTGGGCAATATTTAACCTCACCAGGCAATTTAGTGAGCTCAAAAGTAAGCTTGATCTGCCCGTAACCACCTCGCTACCAAACCGCAGTACCGAGATGCTATTAAGGCAAAAAGATACCGTGGCTAATATCGCAAAAGCGCCCCTGGTGCTGACCTACGCCAACAAAAGCTGGGCCATCACTCAGCAGCAGCTGGTTAGTTGGGTCGATATCGACTATCAAAAAGGCCCCCTTGTTACGGACTTATTAAATCGCTACTTCGACATACCAATTACGCTCAACGACTTTAGTATCAATAAGCAAAATGCCGTAAATTATTTGGCTGGTCTGGCTGGAGAGATAAACCAGCCAGCCATTGATGCTACTCTGGCAATTAGTGGTGGGCGAGCAACTGTTTTTAAACAGAGCCGCGACGGCAAAGTCCTCAACGCCTCAAAAACTGCCGATGCCATAATATCGGCCACCGAATCTATCGACAATCAGCCCATTGAGCTAGTGGTGGATGTTCAAAAAGCCATAGTGGCAGATAGTAATATCGATAATCTTGGCATTAAAGAGCTAATTGGTGAGGGCATAACGTACTTCCCGGGCTCGTCGGCCGCGCGTTTGCAAAATGTTAGGGTTGGGGCAGCTAGGTTTAATGGAGTTTTGCTAAAGCCCGACCAAGTTTTTAGTTTTGGTGAGTATCTTGGCGATGTTGGTGCCGAGCAGGGTTATGTCGAGGGGCTTATTATTCTCGATAAGCGCGTCGAAAAGGCCTACGGCGGAGGTTTGTGTCAGGTATCGAGTACTGCCTACCGTGCAGCACTGCTATCTGGCCTGCCGATAGTTGAGCGCACCAACCACTCTTTTGCGATTAGCTACTATACGGCGCCGTTTGGTGTGCCTGGGGTCGATGCCACCATTTATTACCCTCAAGTCGATATGAAGTTCAAAAACGATACTGGCCACTATATACTAATCCAAACTGAGATGGTCGGCACTACGCTGAAGTTTAGCTTTTATGGTACCAAAACCAAAACTGGAGTTATCAATGGCCCATCGTTCGTGTATGGCAGTAATGATGAAACCAAGCCGTCTCAGACGGTCTTTTATAGGCAGGTGCTAGACCTATCGGGCAACATCATCAAGACCGACACCGTCAACACCTACTACAAGTCGTCGCTCGACTTTCCTGTTGCTACTAGCAACTAATTATTGAGAATTAATAATCTACTATTACTACGGAGCTACTTGCCGATACAGAAGTTTCTGAATATCGAGTCGATAATTTGCTGGTTAGCGTGCTCGCCGGTTAGCTCATTGAGATCTTTAGCGACTAGCTCAAGCTCGGCGCTAATAATATCGAAGCTCAAGTTCTGGGCCTCGTCCTCGAGCTTGGTTAGTGCCTGCTCTACACGGTTAATGATATTTAGCTGACGCTCAGTCAGGATTTGCAGGCTGGTCTGGGCTTGGTCGAGGCTTAAGCTAATAATTTTGTCGGTCAGCTCTTTGATGCCGGATTTTTTTAGGGCACTGATTTGAATGCCTTTTGATTTGTTATTGCTGATATCAGACTTGGTGAATACTTTAATTGTTTTAGGACTATCGATGTACTCGATAAGGTTTTTGGACTCGATAAAAGCCTTGGTTTTGGATTCTTGGCCGGGCTCAATTAGTAATAGTATAATGTCAGCGCTTTTGATGTTTTCAATAGATTTTTCGATGCCAATCTTTTCGACGGCACCGGGTTTAGAATTAAGCCCAGCGGTGTCGATGAATTGGTAGTTGATTCCGCCCAGCTCGGCGGTTTCGTTAATTGTGTCGCGGGTAGTACCGGCCTGGTCCGATACGATCGAACGGTCAAACCCCAGCAGAGTGTTTAGTAGTGTGCTTTTACCAGCATTGGGTAGCCCGATTAGCACGACGTTGATTCCCTCTCGAAGTTTTGGCAGTATCTCGGAGCCCGCCTTGATGATGTTGATTTTGGTTATTATACTAGCCAGTGCCTCGGCAATCATGGTGCTATCAAGTAGCGGCAGGTCTTCTTCTGAAAAATCCAAATCGGCGGCAAGAGTGGCACCGAGCTTGGTAACTTCGCGCAAGATGTCTTTGATTTGTTTACTAAACTCGCCAGCCAGCTGTCTGGTAGCGAGCCTGGCAAGCTGGGTATTTTCGGCTGATACCAGCTCCATAATGGCTTCGGCCTGGGCTACGTCGATTTTGCCATTATAGTACGCTCGCTCACTAAATTCGCCGGGCTTGGCGGCCTCGATGCCCTCGGCAAAGAGCACATCCAAAATGTTGCGCTGGACAACTTTCGAGCCGTGGCAGTGAATCTCGACAACATCTTCGCCAGTAAAAGAGTTTGGGGCCTTAAAATAGACCATCATTGCGTGGTCGATTTTTTGCTTACCTTCATAAATCCAGGCTGGCTTGATTTGGTTTGGAGTCGGCGTTGCAGTTGAGTTAGTCAATAGCTTATAGGCACCTAGGGACTTTGGTCCTGATACCCTAATAACAGCAATAGCTCCCCTCCCTGACGCAGTAGCGATGGCAGTAATAGTTGTATTCATTTATCTTTTTTTAATAACTATGTGGCGATCAAGATCTTCGCCCTCGCTGGCCGTAACAACATCTGGATTCTCGGCTAGCAAGGTATGTACCGAGCGACGCTCGAAGGCGTTCATTGGTGCGAGGTGCTGGTCTTCGCCGCTAGCCAAGGCCTTGTCGGCAAGCTCCTGGGCAATACCCTGGACCTTCTCAACCCGCTCTTTTTTATAACCACCGATGTCGATACCCACATAGCCCTCATCGCTCGACTGACGTCGATAGATAGTGTTGACGATGGCCTGAAATGAGCGCAGTGTTTCGCCGCCCTTGCCGATTAGTAGCGCCGAATCGTCGGAGCTAATAGTAAGGTATATCGGCTCTTGTGATTCGATTGATATAGTGGCCGAGACACCCATAGAATCGAGTGTTTTCTGGGCGATGTCTTGGGCTTCGATGGCCGACATTATTTTTTGCCCTTGTTTTTGATTCTGGTTTTAACTCGGGGCTTAGGTAGCTTTTTGGTGGCCGATGCTGCGGAGCCTTTTCTGATGACCTTCACGACGTCCATTTCTTCCATGGTCTCGACTTCTTTACGCATAATCAACCATTGCTGGCCAATCGATAGGAAGTTGGTGGTGATCCAGTAGGTTGGTAGCGCGGCTGGTAACCCCCAGGCTATAAACACGGTTAGGGCGGGGAAGGTGTAGTTCATCATTGCAGTCATTTGGGCCTGGCTGTCCTTGACGTCGCTTGCTTGCTTTTTAGGGGTTAGCATCTTGACTTGTACAAACTGGGTTAAGCCCGATAGCACCGCCAAGATGGCGTTAGGCTTGGCCATCGATACAATGCCAAACAGAGTAACATTAAAGGGTATTTGGCCAGTGATAATGGATTGGATGTAGGGAAGGTTTTTGACAGGAGCGTACAAAAGCGTTTCAATTCCCTGGATCGAGCCTGTAGC
>CALRCL010000007.1 GCA_943354575.1 Patescibacteria group bacterium UBA4664
GAGGAACCAACTCCAGAGGAACCAACTCCAGAGGAACCAACTCCAGAGGAACCAACTCCAGAGGAACCAACTCCAGAGGAACCAACTCCAGAGGAACCAACTCCAGAGGAACCAACTCCAGAGGAACCAACTCCAGAAACTCCTGACGGTCCAGATGGCCCCGATGGACCAGAATCAAGAGGCAACCGAGCTGTTCGGAACCTCGATGATTCAATCGTAGCTTTTGCTCGGGCTCGAATTGCGCTGGAGCGAATCCTTGGTGGTAAAAACCAAGAGGCCTACGATACTGCCGAGGCAAACTTGCACAGCGCCTACAACGAGTACATAGCTAACCTCTCCGAAGAGGTTGCAGAAGGCAACAGAGAGCTAAATACCAGAGTCGAGGCATTAGGCGCTGGCATCGATGCTATTTCAGATCAAATTAGCGCCACCGAAGATGCTATTGCTTCGGCAGCACCAGATGCCGATATTGCGCAAATGTACGCCAATATAGCTGCCCACGAAGCTCGCCAGCAAGAGCTAGAAGGCAGACGAAGCGAGCTTCAAAGCCAAATCGAGGCCAGCGAAGTCCGTAATAACGAAATTATTGCCCAGAGGGTCGCCGAAGTTAGTGCTAGGGTCGATAGTGAAATGCTTGCCCAGCGCGAGCGCGCCCATCCGCGCCTTACTAAAATCAACGAATGGCTTCGGACTCATACCAAAACCAGGATTGCGGTAGGCGTGGCTCTGGCAGCCAGCGGATTTGTTGGTGCGGTTACTGGCAATGTGCCTCTCGTTGTGGGATCCATAGCAGCTCGGGCGGCCCTTAGCGGCTACGGTGGCTACAATGCCGCCCGTGGTTTTGGTGAGCGTCGAGCCGACAAGCGCTTCAATGCCGCCGATACTAGCTCAATAGAGGACTACACCGCCGCCGCAGGCAACCAGAGCCGTACCCGCCGCCGTAGCAAACAGACCGGCGCCGTCATTGGTGGGGCAATGGCCGCCGTACCTATTATTAGAGGTATAGCGAATGCTGGCGATGTTGTTGCACCACCAAAAACTCTAGCCCCAGTACCCGAAACTCCTATCCCGGTACCGCCAAGCAACATCCCGAACCTAACACCAACCGATTTTAGGTTCCCATGGACACACATGACCGACCAAATAGGCTCTAACGGTACACCTAGGATCATGGAAATAGCCAATAATGCCCCAAAGCTAGGCTGGCAAGTAATTGGTAATGGCCAGGGTGGAGGCTCGGGAGCAATTCTTAGAATAATAGACCCAGTCGGCAAGGTTTATGAGGGTAATGGTCCAATCAATGCCGCCCTCGATTACCTCGGTACCCAAACCCCATAGTGTATATAAAGTAATTAAGCTTTCTTAAGGAGGTAACAGAATGTTAACCACAGAGCAAATCATAAATAAGCTAGGCATCGAGGGTTCTGCGCCAGAGGTGCAAGATAAGATGTTGCAAGATTTAGCCAATTCGGTTGCGACCCGCATACTTCTACGAATATCCGAAAAACTCACCGATGCCGAACTCGACGAGCTATCTAAACTCACTGATGCCGACGACGAAGGAGGAGTTGAGGCCTATATATCCTCAAAAATCGCTAACTTTGAAGATTTTAAGATCCAAATTGAAGCCGAGCTAATCGATGAGATTGTAACCAACCGAGAGGCCGTAAATGCTCAGGTATCGGCTATGAAGAGCGAGATAATCTAGCCTAAACTTTATTTAGACAAAATATTTTAATAAACTAGCAGCCAGCTATGCTTTTAGTTGTCTATAAGCACAAGAACTAAATAATAAAAGTATTGACAAAACGCTTATCTTATAGTATTGTCACATATGATTTCCACAGATCGTGGAGATGGCAATTTGAGACATATAGGAGATTGGCATGCCGACAAAAAAACCTACCATCGCTTCGGCGGTAGAGGATTTGCAAGGCCGGGTGGAGACTCTCGACCAAGAAATCGCCAAAGCTAGGAAGAAACAAGAGCGAATCAATGGCGGTATCGAGCTAGCTAATAGGCGCTCGGCACATCTTGAAAACAGAGTTGGTATCCTCGAGAGCGCATCCAGTGCTGTCATCGAACGAATGACGATATTTGCTGGCTTCTTCCGCACCCAACTAGAGGATAGTGCACTCCACGAGGAGCGGATTTCGCGTCTCGAGACCACCTCGAATTCCACCAGTTATGGCAGCATTTTTGCTACCTGGCTGGCCGTAGTGGTCAGTGTCGTCGGGGGCATGCTAATCGCCCACGCCTATTTGGCGGAGCGCTACACGGCGTTTTACCAAGGCAAGACAATCGATATCGGAGCCCACCCGGGCTATGATGCGATTTTCTGGGCAGCTGGCGCGATTGCATTGGTTGCGACTACCGCAGCAGCTATAGTTGCTGCCTACTCGGCCACACCGCTATCCTCGGTGGTAGCGACTAGTTCAACCACTCGGACATCGGATGCCTCAACCGGCAGCATTGCTGTCGCAGAGGACTATGTCTATGTCGAGACAACTCCCACCGAAGTTACACCCGTCGTTCGGGTCTAATCTTGGTTGGGCTGCGCTTCGTTGGAGGGGGTTTTAACCCCCTCCAACAAGCATATATTTTGATCCAACTGCATTGTTATCAGGTTATAAGGACACCTGGTAGCAAGTTGTTGAACCAAAGTCCTTCCGATCTCCTAGGAGGAGAGTACCATGAAAAATTCAAAGAAGTATATCATAGCAGCTGGTGCAGCTAGTGTAACCTTGCTAATGTTGCTGCTTCTCCTCCTCGGAAGTGGAGGACGCAGCATCCCTGTGGCAAGTGCTGGCGTTGGTTGCGATAAAGCAGCCGTCGTTACGGCAGCCCTGGTGTCGCGAGGCTTTACCGCCGATCAATTTACCTTTGAGGTAAATTGGGACGCACCTGAAGCAAATACCAGGGGGTCTGCAGCGTTTACGTCGCAAACCCCACGCTCGGCCCAAGAGCTCGTCACCTTCATTGGTGGCAGTTCGCCCGAAAGTGAAGCTTCGTTGGCTTTAGTAACAGCCAGCGGTGTTAGCCGAGAGCAAGCACTGCAGCCCGATGGCTGGATTGCGGCTCAATTGCTAGTCAACTCGGAATTGCCAGGTAACACTGGTTTTCGAGATGGACAGACGTTTGAAGCTGGAACCCGCCAGTCAAGTGCTGGTGAAGTGCTTTGGTACTTCGTGGACATACGCGCTTGCCAGAACGGTGAACCCGCCCCCCCGGTAATACCGGTAAGGGCGGGATGTGGCAACCCTCAAACGGAGTTGCCACGGCCGACCGCACCACCTACACCAACTACACCGACTACCACCACTACCCGCCCATGCGGCGAGCTGTGTAAGGGCGAGGATACCCAACCCGCACCCTGCGTCGATAATAACGGCGTGAGGTGTGATGGTATTCCGGGCTCTGGTGGCTCCCCCGGCAACGGAGGAGCAGTGGAGCACGGAGATGATGGCTATTCGCCAGCAGATCCGCCACCCACCACTATCGTCAAGCCGGCTCCACCACCCACCACAGTGGTAACGCTGCCGCCTACGACGACACCACCAACTACCTATTTGCCACCCCCACCGGGGTAGTGGCCGATAGGCTGGGCTATATAGTCCCGGGAGAGTTATACTCTCCCGGGACGCCCAACCCTACTTTTAAGCTTGAACCTAGTAGCGCAATATTATGCTGTTAGGTTCAGGGTTAAGCCCTGCAAATAGTGATCGTGCAATCATAGTACAGGTATTGACAAAAATAACCAAAAGTGGTATCATACCGAACTGTAATAGCAAAATTGTTTTTTGGTCCTTGAAAGCTCAATAGTCATCCACTCCCAAAGAAAACGCTTCGGCGTTCGAGCTCTTGTGCTGTCCCCAATGCACCAGGAGCTAAAAAACAATTAGAAAATTATCGATTGACCTTACTAAAATTAACTCTTATTAACCATTCATTAACTATTCATTTAAAAGGAGATACCTATGAAACTTAAAACTTTTGCCAAATTGGCCGTTTTTGTAGCCGCTATTGCAGCTGCAATCATAATTCCAATAACTGCCATTGCAGGTTACGAACCAGCCAACAGACCGGTCAAAACCTACACTGGCGCCGATTCCGTCGCTTTTGACTACCCAGTATTTAATTCGTGGGTAAACACACCAAACTACGGCGATGAACGAGCATTTTTTGATGCTGGTAGCGCCACTAGTGGCCCCTATAAAGATCAGCTTGTCGTTGTTCCTGGCCAAGAAGTAACACTTAGAATGTATATTCATAACGGTGCTGCTCCTAGCCTTAATGGTACAAACTTCAACGGTCCTGGAGTTGCACGCAACACTCGTTTGCAGGTGTTTTTACCTACCGCCACCTCGACTTCATTAAGAAGTTTTGGATACATTATCGCTGATAACACCAACCCTACCTGGGTTGCTGATTCGGTCGATTTTAATTCCTCAGTTCCTGTAAATATGGAATACGTTCCTGGTTCTGCTCGTCTTGCCAACGGCGCTCACCCCAATGGTGTAGCCTTGCCTGACAGCATTATCCAGCACGATAATCAGTTCAACGTAAATCGTCCAGCTGCTCCTATCGGATACCAGAACATGGACGGTAATTTTCCTGGCTGTTTCGAATATGACGCTTTTGTAACCTTGAAAGTTAAGATCAACGGACCAAAGCTAGAAGTAAGCAAAAAGGTAACCACTCCTGGCTCTACTAACTGGCAAGAAAACCTTGATGTTAACCTCAACGACCCGGCTGCTACTCCTACCACTAGTTGGTTAATCGAGTACAAAAATACCGGCTCGGCGATGGTTACAAATGGTGCCGTCCGAGACACCCTACCTGCCAACCTAAAGTTGGTTCCGGGCTCAGTCATGAACTTCGATGGTAACCACCCTCAAGGAATTGCTGTAGCTGACAATGGCCTATTCGACGGAGGCGTCGGAATTGGTAATGTGGCTCCAGGTGCTAACGGATATTTCCGTTTCAGAACCACGGTCATTACGCCATTCTCAGCCCAAGAATGTGGAACTAAAAAAATAGTTAACACAGCTCAGGTCGAGGCCACTGGAATAGCTAAGATCAACGATGATGCTAGTGTAACAGTTAGTAAAACCGTCGATTGTGCTAAACCACCAACACCTCCAACACCTCCAACTCCTCCTACACCACCTACACCAGCCCCTATCTTGCCACAAACTGGTATTGAGACAGGATTGCTAGGAGTGCTAGGCTCAAGTGCGATGACTATCGGTGCAATCAAGTACCGTAAGAGCCGAAAAGCTCTAGCCGAAGCTCTAAAAAGCTAAAGACTAACCACAGCTAAAGAAACAAATAGACCTTGTCTATCAGAAAAAGACCCTGCAACTAGTAGGGTCTTTTTCGTACAAGCTGCCCCCTTGGCATTAAAAAGAGTTATAATATAATTATGAAACAATCAATAGAACAATTAAAAGCGCTTCAAGCCAAACTCGGCGACGCCGTACAAAAGCTCGATCTAGATAGCGATAAGCAAAAGCTTGCCGAATTAAGGCAACAAACGGCAGGTGCTGATTTCTGGAACGACCAAGCCCGTGCCGAGATGATTACCAAGCAAGCCGCCAGCCTGGCAGCTTATACCGAGCTATGGGACAACACAATTGAGGATATCAACACCACCTTGGAGCTTTTGGAATACGACGACCATGACAAAAAGGACGACCATGATGCAAAAAGCGACCAGAGCGAATACCAGTCAGACATCGACAAGCTAATCGTAGCAGCCGAGAAGCTCCTAATAACTGTTAAGCTCAACGGCCCTCATGACAAATCGCCGGCTATTATGCAACTCTCGGCTGGAGTTGGTGGTACTGATGCCGCCGACTGGACGGCAATGCTAGAGCGAATGTACTTGCGATACGCCGAGGCCAGCGGCCTGCAGGCTGAAGTACTGGATGAAAGCCCTGCCGAAGAAGCCGGCCTAAAAAGTGCTACCATCCGCTTTAGTGGCCCTTTTGCCTATGGCAAATTGCAATCCGAAAAAGGCGTGCATCGCCTTGTACGCTTGAGCCCATTTAACTCTGCCAGCCTCAGACAGACATCCTTCGCACTTGTCGATGTAATACCAGAAATATCCCAAACTGAAGCCCTAATTGACGAAAAAGATCTTAAAATTGACACTTACCGCAGTAGTGGCAACGGCGGTCAGAGTGTTAATACCACCGATAGCGCGGTCCGTATTACACATTTGCCAACAGGACTAGTTGTGGCTATCCAAAACGAACGCAGCCAGCTCAAAAACAAACAGCGTGCTATGAGTATTTTGGCCAGTCGCCTAGCCGAACAGGCACGTGAGCAGCACCTAGAGAGCATTAACGAGCTCAAAGTATCGTCCAAATCCGCCGACTGGGGAAGCCAAATCAGATCGTACGTATTGCACCCTTATCAGAAGGTCAAAGACAACCGCAGTGGCTACGAAACCAGTGATACCCAAGGAGTTTTAGATGGCGACCTGGAGCCCCTGATTGAAGCTTACTTATCTAGTCAAGTTGGTAAGGATTAGCTTTATTATTCTGGTTATTTTTGGTAAGCTAGTAGCATATGATTTTACTAGACCGCGTTACTGTTATATACCCCAATAAGACAGTGGCTCTTTCAGGCGCCTCACTGCATATTCAGCCCAAGGAATTTGTAACTATCGTCGGTGCATCTGGTGCCGGCAAGAGTACGCTGATTCGATTACTCATTAAAGAAGAAGAGCCCACTTCGGGTAAGATTATTGTCGGCAGCATCGATTACGATACTATCGACAAATCTAACATCCCTCATTTACGCCGCAAAATCGGAGTTGTCTTTCAGGATTTTAAGCTTCTTCCAAACCTCACGGTATATGAAAACGTGGCCTTCGCACTGGAAGTTTCTGGTGTCAAAACCAAAGAGATCAAGCGAGCCGTACCAAAAATACTGCAATTAGTTGGCTTGAGCGAAAAAGCTCGTCATTATCCGGGCGAAATATCTGGTGGCGAAAAACAACGCACCGCAATTGCCCGAGCACTGGTGCGTAACCCCAAAATCCTCATCGCCGACGAGCCGACCGGCAATCTCGACCCCAAAAACTCCTGGGACATCATCGAGCTACTGCTTAAGATCAATCGTTTTGGCACCACCGTGGTCCTGACCACTCACAATAAAGACATCGTCGATGCCTTAAAAAAGCGCGTCATCACGATTAGTCGCGGACGAGTAGTGAAAGATGAAAAGGTCGGGAAATACACCTTATGATTACTTTTTGGAGGGTTTTTAAGAGCGGTTTTCGCAATACTTTTAGGCACGCCTGGCTAAGTACTGCGGCCACAGCAATTATGTTTGTGACGCTGCTAATTCTGACATTCTTTGCCTTTTCGATTTATTTTGTTCAGACTCAGCTTAAGGATGTCCAGCAAAAGATCGACCTAACCTTGTTTATTAGTGACGACGCCAAGGACGAACAAATTAAAGCCCTGCAGTCCAAGGTTTTGCAATCGTCTGGAGTAACTACGGTTCAATTCGTATCTAAGGCCGATGCCCTCAAACGACTCGAAAATAGCAGCGAGGAGGGCAAGAAGCTAGCCAAATCGGCCACTGAAATAGGGAACCCTCTGCCAGCCTCACTTGAGGTAAAGCTAGTTAAAATAGATGATATCGGTAATATCAATAAGACTATTCGGGGCTATTCAGAAGGTACCATCATCACCGAAACTAGCTACGACAGCCGAGACGACAATCGCAAGGGAGTTATCGAGAACATCATACGTATCAGCAATGCCGTAACTCGAGTTGGCGGAGTGTTGAGTGCAGTCTTTTTGATTATTGCCCTACTGATCATATTCAATACCGTTCGGATGGCAATATTTACCCGCCGTGAGGAAATCGAAATTATGAAGTTGGTTGGGGCTACAAAATGGTTTATTCGCGGGCCATTTATTATCGAGGGCTCAATGTACGGGGTCTTTGGTGCTACCATTGCGCTTCTCGCCCTGGTACCAATCAGTCGAGTGGTCGGGCAGTTCTTGGTCGAAAAGCTCAACGCCGGGGTGGCTGTTGATTATTTTGGCGCAAATATTTTGCTAATTGTGCTAGCAATTTATGCTATCGGAGTATTTATCGGAGCTATTTCGAGCTGGCTGGCAATCTCAAGGCACCTAAAGCTTTAAAATGCCACAAAGGCTCCAAAAACTATCGTAATTTTATTGCCGATGTGTTATAATAGTTATGGTTTTACAGCTAGCTTTACCGCTAATTAGGAGGGTGATCAATTTTTAAAAAAATAAATCGAAAGTCGAATCGAATATCAAAATTAAAAGCTATCGCAATACTAGGGATTATTGTTATTGCTTTTGGTTTTGTAGCTACTATTGTTCCGCACCAAGCTAGGGCCGACCAGTACGATGTTCAGATAGCAGCCCTTAAGGCTAAGGTCAAGCAGGCCACAGAGGTTGCCAATAGTAAAAAATCCGAAGTTGATACCCTGAAAGGCAAAATCGCCAGCATCGATGCCGAAATAGCGGCTGCCCAGCAACAGCTCGACCTAACCGCCCTAGAGATGCGTAGCACCGAGGCCACTATTGAACAGGCCAACCGTGACATGGAAAAGCAAAAACAAATATTGCGCGACAACTTGAGGCTGATTTATCGTTCTGGCAATATTAGCCCCCTCGAGGTCTTGGCTTCTAGCAAAAATCTCAGCGACTTCGTATCGCAACAGCAATACCTAGGTGCAATTAAGCGTAAAGTCGATGACAACGTCAATAAAATAGATGCCCTCAAAAAAGTGCTCGATAGCAAAAAAAGTCAACTCGCCGCCCAATCACTTCAACAGCAGTCAGTTGTAACCCAAATCGCCTCTAAACGAGCCGAACAAGCCAGTATCTTGGCCAGAACACAAGGAGAGGAGTCGAACTACCGTAGCGTCATCAAAGAGGATGAAGGCAAGATTGCCAGCCTAAGGGCCCAACAGGCCGCCATTATTAGCTCATTTTCTACCAACGTACAGTACGGTGGTACTGGTGGTTACCCATGGGCCAACGCTTCGCCGTTTCCAAATAGCTATTCAGATCCTTGGGGTATGTACCAGAGGCAATGCGTTAGCTACACCGCTTGGCGCGTGGCTGCATCTGGTCGCAACATGCCCTACTGGGGTGGTCGAGGCAATGCCTATGAGTGGCCCAATAGTGCCCGAACAGACGGAATCCCGGTCGATGGTAATCCGCAGCCTGGCGATGTTGCAATTTCTGGTGCTGGCACCTACGGACATGCCATGTATGTCGAATCTGTTCTCGGTGGCGGCAAAGTTAGGGTTAGTCAGTATAATGCTAACTGGAGCGGTAGTTACTCCGTAAGTGATGTGTCAATTGCTGGGCTGGAGTTTATTCACTTTCCTTAAAACTAAAAATTAGTAATTATGAACGACAAACCTAAAACAACCCCAAATCAAACACCACCATCAGAGCCAAAACTAAATAAGCCCCGCCGCTCGGGTGCTATTAATTTGGTCATTGGTTTTGTACTAGGCCTGGCTGTATTCTGGGCATTTAGCACTTTTTATCGCCCCGCCGCCGGCAAAAATCAGCTCGATACCGCAATGCTCTACAAAGTTCAATCTATTTTGCGACAAAAGTATGATGGCGATATCGACTATGATAAGTTCTCGGAAGGTGCCGCCGCCGGAGCAGTAGCATCGCTGGGCGACCCTTACACGGTATTTTTAGACCAGCAAAACAATAAGGAGCTGGCCGACGACCTCAAGGGTGAACTATCTGGAATTGGCATTGAGGTTGGGCAAAAAAGTGATAGGCTAACCGTCATTGCTCCGTTCGATGGAACTCCCGCCTCTAGGGCTGGTATCCGTGCTGGTGATGTGATTGCGACTATCAATGGCGAAGAAACTAGCTCGCTAACTATCGACCAAGCAGTCAATAAAATCAGGGGCGAAAAAGGCACTGTCGTCAAACTTGGTATCATTAGAGCCGGCGATCTGCTTAAAGAAATTGAAATCACCCGTGAAGTTATTAGTATTCCCAGCGTTTCATACGAGATGAAAGATGGTAAGGTGGGCTATATCAAAATCCGACGATTTGGCGAAGATACCGCCTCACTAGTCAAGTCGGCCGGCTCTAGCCTTGTGGCCCAAGGGGCAAAAGCAGTTATTGTTGATGTCCGAGATAACCCCGGTGGGTATCTAGATTCGGCAGTTGCAGTAGCGTCGGAGTTTTCCAATAAAGGTGTGGTAGTTGAAGAACGCTCACGCAACTCTAAACCCAAGGTAGAGTACGCCATCGCCGGTGGAACAATGACCACTATACCAGTAATTATGCTCATAAACGGCGGTAGTGCCTCAGCATCAGAAATCCTTGCCGGAGCGCTCAATGATAACGATCGGGCCACATTGGTTGGAGAGAAAACCTACGGCAAGGGTAGTGTCCAAGAAGTAGTCTGTTTGAGCCCAGTATTTATTACTAATGACTGCCCGGGAGCATCGCTAAAAGTTACTATTGCCCGATGGTTCACGCCCGCTGGTATCAATATCAGCAAAGAGGGCATTAAGCCCGAGTTCGAAGTTAAGCTGACTGACGAGGATATCAACAACAGCAAAGACCCTCAACTCGAAAGGGCCATTGAGCTCGCCAAGCAAGCAAAATAAAAATCTATTAAAAAACATAATTTTGGTTTGATAATCGTATTGACCTATTAGCAGCATAGGCATTATTATAATAAAGACATCTAATTGTGAGGGGGTTTAATAATATGAAAACAAAACCAAAAACAAAGTTTATATTTGTAACCGGCGGTGTGATTTCTGGTATCGGCAAGGGTATCACGGCGGCCTCTATTGGTAAGCTCATCTCGGCTAGGGGCCTAAAGGTCACAATGCAAAAGTGCGACCCCTATTTGAATATGGACGCAGGTACCCTAAACCCGTCCGAGCATGGCGAGGTTTTTGTAACTAAAGATGGTGGCGAAACCGACCTCGACCTTGGTCATTATGAGAGATTTATCGACACCGAGCTAACCCGCAAATCCTCTACCATGAGCGGCAAGATATATTCTAAAGTTCTATCTGATGAACGCAAAGGCATGTACCTTGGTAAAACAATCCAGATTATACCCCATATCACCAACGAAATCATGAACCAAATCGTTGCATCTGGCGAGGGTAGTGATGTGCATATCGCCGAAGTCGGTGGTACGGTTGGCGATTACGAGGCGATGGCCTGGATCGAGGCAATCCGGCAAATGAAGCGTCGTGTCGGGGAAGACAACATTCTCTATGCCCATGTTGTTTATGTGCCGTATCTGGCTGTTAGTAATGAGTTTAAGACCAAGCCAGCTCAAAACAGCGTTAGAGACCTGCGCGAGGCTGGAATTCAACCTGATATACTTTGTGTACGATCTGATGAGCCAATTAATGCCGAAGCATTCGACAAAATGAGCCTGTATTGTGATGTCGATAAAGATGCAATCGTGGCCCTGCCCAATTCTAAAAGTGTCTATGAGGTACCTTTAAGAATGGAAGAAGCCGGCCTTGGCAAATACATCTGTGAGTTTATAGGTCTAAAATGTAAAAAACCAGACCTAAAAGACTGGAAATTGTTGGTCGATCGCATAAAGCAACCAAAGCCATCGGTATCTGTGGGGGTGGTAGCGAAATATATGAGCAACGAAGACACCTACCTGAGTGTTTTTGAAGCCTTACGATCGGCCGGATGGCACCATAATCTCGATATCAACATCGTCTGGATCGACTCCGAAAAACTAATTGGTGACGAATCCGAATTTGCTAACCTCGACGGTATTATTGTTCCAGGTGGTTTTGGTAGCCGTGGCTTAGAGGGCAAAATCTGGGCTGCTCGCTTTGCACGCCAAAACAATGTTCCGTATTTGGGCTTGTGCCTGGGAATGCAGGTGGCGGTCATAGAATTTGCTCGCGAGGTACTAAACGATCCGTCGGCCAGTAGTAGCGAGATAGACCCTAGCTGCAAGAACCAAGTGATACACATTATGCCCGACCAAATTGGTGTTGATTTAGGCGGCAGCATGAGGCTCGGCAACTACAAGGCCACACTTAATAAAAAATCTCGATCCTTCTTGGCTTACGGCAAGGGCAGTATTATCGAGAGGCACCGACATCGCTACGAATTTAATAATGATTACCGAACCCAGCTCGAGGCTGCCGGGCTAGTCATAGCTGCCACTTCACCAGACGGAAAGCTAGTCGAGATAGTTGAGCACAGCAACCACCCGTTTTTTGTAGCTTCACAGTTTCACCCCGAGTTTAAGTCCAGACCTGATAAGCCGCACCCGCTGTTTAAAGACTTCGTCGGTGCGATTAAGTTTGCCCAAGGTAACCCAATAAAACATCAACAAAAAAAAACAGTCACTCGCGATAATTGACCCACATACCAATCATTGTGCTGGCCTACTTGGCTAACTTTGATTTTATTCAAAAAGCCAGAGACCAGCGTGCCGGCGACTAGCTAATAAAATCAACCACATCGAGTAGTGATGTGGTTGATAGGATTCGGCAACTATTGAAGTGCTAGTTTTTTACTAGGTTTTTTATTTAAGCGCTAGCTACGACGCTAACCAAAGATTTGCGTTGCTTAGTACCAGTAAAGGCTTGTTTTTGGATGGTTTTGAATTCTACAAGTCCAGGTTGCAAGGCAAATAGGGTGTGGTCTTTGCCAATACCAACATGTGAGCCAGCAATAAACTTGCTACCGCGTTGACGGATTATAATATCGCCAATTTGAACTGTCTGACCGCCCGAGCGTTTTACGCCCAGTCTTTTAGACTGTGAATCTCTGCCGTTTCTTGATGAACCGCCGGCTTTTGTATGTGACATTTGTTGCTCCTATTTAGTTTCAAAAATGATAATCTGACGACCCGTGAATTGTCCTTCTCTATGATAGCTCAGATTGCTTTGTCGTACAGATGTAAACTCGGACTTAGTATAACCCAAATTGCATATCTCGTCAATGATATTTAGCCTGACAATCTCGTCGCCCGGCAGCCAGAACGGCATACAAACGCAAACTTTAGTGGGTTTGGTCGGCTGTAGTAGCAGGTGTTTAAAAAAACTCAGGTAAAGCTCCTTAAGCTCCGGGAACTGCTCCTTGATTAGCATTTTGGTTGGTTTGGAGAGGAAGTTCCGACCCAAGAAGCCTTCTGTCACAATACTATACTTGCTGGTGGGGTAGTCTCTTGTAAGGGCATCTTCAGCTATACCAATGCTAATACTAGCAGTGTTATCGAAATTTTCAGCGAACCAGCTGGAATTTTTGCTAGCGCAATCTATCATATCTTTTTGGAGGTCGCTGCCCTGACTTTTAAGGCCCATCAGAGAAGCCTCCATTAGTAGCCCACCAGAACCGCAAAAAGGGTCGACAATTATGGTGTCGCGGTCGGGCCTGGTTAGGTTAATCATTATTTGTGATAGTTTTGGTGGTAGCATACCGACCTTCCTGTCACGGCAGGGCTTTTCGTAGTCGCGCTTTGAATAGGCGTCGATGTCCTGTACACCATAGGTGGTGGCAATAATGTATCTTGAGCCATCTTCGATTATTAGTATTTCGATACCCTTAGTCAGCAGCTTATTGTGCTTAACGGATGCGGCATTGAGCTGGTTATTGGCTTTTGGGAGTACCAGCCTAGGCTTTAGATCAATTTTTTGAAGTGATTTTTTTATTTTGATACCAAGGGCACTGAGATTAATACTGGCCTTGCCATAATAGCTCAGGCCAAAATTTAGCTTGGTACCAGTGTTAGCAGCTTGCAAAAGCTCTTCAATCTTAATTTGAATTTCGGCGATGTTGGCCACTTCGGCATAGGCAACTCTGGCTAGTTTTATAGCACCACCAAGGCGGTTGATGTCTTCGATTTGGTCAGTTTGAATCTCGGCTATTTCGTCGCTGATCTTTCTGACATTACCAAAAACCACCTCAGCTTCAGCGATGCACAACTCGGTCTCTCTTCCTAGTACGATAATTTGCATATCTTTATTATAAACCCAGATACCATATAATGGCGAGCTAGGGTACAATTAAAGTATGCGTTTACGACACTTCTTTTTCTTTTTGGCCATTGTTCTGATATCGATATTAATAATCGTCCAGTTTGGTCAATTTGGTGACTTTTTGTCTGTCATTGTTAATGTTAATATCTGGCTGCTTCTGGTGGTAGTATTTTTACGATTTCTCTACTACCTTGCGAACACCTGTTATTTTCAGGCCTATCTAAAAAGCTTTGGCTACCACTTGGCATTTAAGCCCTTATTTAAAGATGTTGTCACTATGAATTTTACCAATACTGTATTCCCGACCGGAGGTGTTAGTGGCATCGCCGTATTGCGCGGTCGCCTTCGAAAGCATAAGGTATCGGCACACACTACAACTGTTGCACAAGCTTTTTGGATGGGCTTTACGGGGTTGTCATTTATTATATTGCTACTAATGAGTATGCTGATGCTATTTTTATCAAATAGAATCGAACAAGTTAGCTTTAGGCTAATTTTGGCTGTATTGCTTTTTATGCTAGTCAGCTCACTAGTTATATTGGCTCTACTGCTCAATAGACGAGTTGCCGAGAGAGCTATTTACTTATTGACTCGACCCATAAACTTCATCTTGAGGCGCTTTGGTCGAGATTCGCTTGGCAAGCAGCAATTAAACGACTTGTCAGATAAGTTTTATGAGACCCTGCTGGATTTTAGAAACGACTGGCGCAAGCTAGCTAGCCCCTTTTTGTGGTGCTTTACTACTTTGGTTATTGATATAGCCTCACTCTATATGGTATTTGTAGCCTTTGGTGTCTATCCCAACCCAGGTATCGTTACAGCAGCATTTTTGGTTGCGATGGTCGTATCGTTGGCATCGGTCTTGACCTCGGGGATTGGTGTTTTTGAAATTGGCATGGTCAGCGTCTTGGTTGGTCTGGGGCTAGCATTTGATATTAGTTTTTCGGCTGCAATCGTATATCGGATTATCGCCCTCTGGCTTTTCTTGCCAGTAGGTCTGTACTTTTATAAGCGGGCAATGTTCGATGAAAAATGACGCAATTACTGTCAGTGAATTTAATGCTGTATTAAACCAGACCCTGTCATTTGCTTACCCTGAGGTAGTGGTCGAAGGAGAAGTTTCGGGTTTTAAGGTCAGCCAGGGAAAATGGGTATTTTTTGACCTTAAAGATAGCGAGAGCGTGGTCGGCTGTTTTATTACCACCTATCAACTCAAGACCGAGCTAGAAGATGGCATGCTGATACGCGTCAAGGCTGCACCCCAGCTTACTAAGTGGGGCAAATTTAGTCTGACTGTCAGAGAAGTCGAGCTAGCTGGCGAAGGCTCGGTTAAAAGAGCTTTCGATTTGCTCAAGGCTAAGTTCGAAAAAGAAGGCCTCTTTGCCCCGGATCGCAAGCGACCCCTGCCAGAATTTCCACAAAAGGTAATGCTTATTACATCCGCTCAGGCTGCAGCCTTCAACGACTTTGTGACAATCATCAACGACCGCTGGAGCGGCATCGACATCGACCATATTCAGGTGCAGGTGCAGGGAGCCTCGGCCCCGGCTCAAATTGTAGAGGCAATCAGCTACACGAACAGTGTTGCCGACGAGTATGACGCGCTTGTAATTATTAGGGGCGGTGGTAGCGCCGAAGATTTACAGGCATTCAACGACGAAGCAGTCGTACGGGCCGTATTTGCATCCGATATCCCATCGATAGTCGCAATCGGGCACGAAGACGACGTCTCGCTCGCTGAGCTGGTAGCTGATGTTCGGGCAGCCACACCGACCGATGCCGCCCGCCGCTTAGTGCCAGACAGGGCCGAAATTCAGACGCGAGTAGCTGGCCTCGCTAGTTCAATGCTTAGCTCGTTAGAGAACAATGTCAGCATCAGCCGAGCCCAGCTCGAAGGCTTTTATCATAGTATCGAGATTCGTTTTAATAACCTCAGGTACAACCTAGCGGATGTTTTCTCGAGATCTTGCACTGCAATCGAGACCGCGGTACATAACTCCACCAGTCAACTAGACTCTAGTAAAAAGTTGCTTAGTAGCCTCGACCCGCGGGCCATCTTGTCTCGTGGCTATAGCATTACCAGAATCAACGGCAAGGTCGTCAAATCGCCTGATCAGTACAGTAGTGGCGATACGATTGTGATACAATTGCATCAAGGAAAAATCAGCCTAAAGCCACAGGGCAAAGGAGATGCCAATGACAAACAGCAAACAGCCATCAGTTTTTAAATATTCCGAAGCCCTTAAAGAGCTCGAAGCCATCACTACCTATCTCGAGAGCAGTGATGTAGATTTGGATGAAGCCATAAAGAAATTTGACCGTGGTAGTGAGCTAGCCAGCCAAATCGAAGCACACCTTAAAAATGCCGAGAACAAAATCAAGACAATACGCTCTAAAAACTAGACAAAATCTATAAAATATATTATAGTTTAGCTATAAATTATGATGCCAGACTATTTTACAGGCCTAATCAGCCAGTACTCCGGAGCCTTAAATGCCGACCAGTCAGCTCGCTATGCTAAGGCTGTTATTGAGGCATGGTATTTTACATTGTCATTTGATGATCAAAAGCAGCTCATCAATCTATTGCCAGACTATCTAAAGCCCAAGAAAAAAGTCTTTTTTATTAAAAAAAATCAGGATGTTAGCCCCAATCAGGGCGAAATATTTGTTTTTAGATTAGTCCAGGATTTATCTCGTTCTAGCAATGAAGAAGCTGAATTTATTGCCCGCGGCGTATTTAGATCACTCAAAGTTATATCATCAACCGAACAAAACTTCGCTTACTCTAGGCTTTTTACCAAGAAATTCTCAGAATTTTTTATTGGATCCTAATTAGATAATGATAGATTCTACTGATTCTACTATTATGCCCAGCCGAAGCAGTGAAGCAGACTTTGATGAGATACTCTTTAATCGCCCTGTTAGCAACCTTAGTCGCCGTAAAATTGGCATCCTGGCTTGTCGACATGCCAGCCTTAGGTCAATCAGTGCGACCTACTCGGTGCTTATAGCGCTAGGTCATAATGTACTGTTGGTGGCTGACATTGTTCATCAGAACAACCAGCTGCCAGCTGATGTATGGCTTACCTCTAATAACAAAAGAAACTACCAAAATAGTGATGTCGCTATTGAGGCTCTGATGGATTGTAATGTCATCATAAACTTAGTAGAGGGTGAGCTAAACTCAACGATGGAGCTCTTTACGGCCCGGCTATTTGAGAGCTACGGTGGTGTTTATGTTAGCGACTATCCAAAGATATTCAAAAACCACAGCTACGAAGGCAAAAAAATAATCTTTAGCAGCTTACAAAAAATAGCCGATGCTAAACACATCACGACCAAGCTTACTGGAATTATTCAGGTATCCAAATTATTGTCACAGGTGTCTGGGGAGTTATCGGCCTCAATCGTTGCTACAAATCATAACCAGCTTATTGCTCTTGAGTCTAGCTCCGCTGGTACGGCATGCATCGTAAACGCCAAAAACAATATTTCGATAGTCGACTTTATGGCTATCTTTGTTGGCCTTCTGGCTGATAGCTCAGATACCAAAGCTGAGCTCTGGCTGAAATACTGCCAGGCAGCCGGCTTTTTATACCGAAACCACTATAGCGAATCAAAAAATGGTGTGGCTGATTTAAAAAAATACCTTAACGAAAAGTTCTAATAATTGCTGGTGCCAAAGGTGGGACTTGAACCCACATGCCCTTGCGAGCACACGATTTTGAGTCGTGCGTGTCTGCCAATTCCACCACTCTGGCCTAAATTGTATGGCAAATATTTATACTATACTGTAGCTATAATATACAATAGTATCAAGACAAGCAAAAGAGTTATAAAAAAATGAAGCATATTAAGCCAAATCCAAACTCAGATTACCAGCCCATTCCTGCTCACCGACTTCACGAAGGCGAGGAGGTTAGCTTAGGTTTATCCGAGAATCGGTTCGAGCCCGAGCTACACGCCAAACATGCCGCCAGTATAGACCCCACAGAAACATCGGCTACTAGAGTTTATCGTGCTGCTGAGGCTAAACAGCACCGTATCGCTGCTCACGCCAGCGGCGATCTTAATGGACACCTGCGCCAGCACAACCAGCCAAAAGTCGAGTCCCAGACCCAACCTCGTATTAATCTGCATCCAAATACCCACAAAGCTATCTCGGCCTCAGCTTCAAAGGTCTCTAAGAAGCGGGCAGCACTCAATAAAATAAGATTGATCAGATCTCATAAGCATTGGCACAATGCCAAGCTCGTATTCGGTACGGTTCTGGTGTTTGTATTGGTATTTAATTCCCAGTGGTTCATATCGCAATTGATGTATCTCTTTAATAAGCCTAGCAATAATACTGTTCAGGATGTTGCTGTAACCCAGCCCACAATTGAAACTGCTCAGGCCGAAGTCGTGGGCCCAGCTAACGAAATTATAATTCCTAAAATCGGAGTTACGGCTCCTCTGGTGTTCCCCAAAACTAATGTCGAGACAGAAGTTTTGCAGGCTCTCAAGTCTGGAGTTGCACATTATTATGGCACAGCCTATCCGGGTGAGCCTGGCAACTCAGTGTTTTTTGGACATTCCAGCGGCGACTGGTGGGAAGCAGGCAATTACAAGTTTATTTTTGTCATACTAGAAAAACTTTCCATCGGAGACACCTACGAAATACATTATAATTCTCGCAAGTATATCTACCAGGTAGAAGAAACCAAGGTTGTATCTCCGACCGACCTGAGCGTATTAAACCAAACATCCTACCCAAGCTCCACTCTTATCACCTGCACGCCTCCAGGAACAAGCTGGCAGAGATTCGTGGTACGAGCCAAACAAATTGCACCAGCCTACCAAAAGCCTGAACAACCCAAAATATCTGCCAGCCCTGCAGCCACGAGCGGCCAGGCCACACTGCCTTCTGCATCTAAGAGTATCTGGGAACAAATTACGAGTTTTCTAGGTACATTGTTTGGTGATAGCAATAAAGATCAGCCACAGTCAAATCAGCCGATTCAAACAAAATATCTACCGGAAGTTAATTAATCCACCCCTGGGTTCAAGACTGTAGTAGTTTATTTTTCCGGCAATCAAAAATACAACACTCTTGCTGTCGAGCAGGGTAGCAATTTTATAGTCCGACAGCAAAGTAGCATTGGGCGGAATTTTTAATAAGTTGAAGCCATTATAGTCGATTATAAATAGGCCGTTCGGCTTTTTAAGCAACATCTGGTATTTGGTGAGCCAGTTTATCTGCCCAATGTCTGCTAGCAAAATACTATAACGGTCTGTAAATTCGATATCTATCGTCCTTAGCTTGGAGGCTTGAACAAATGATAAAAATCGTCCATTAGGGTTAAAGTTTGGAAGCGAAGTATCGAGCCCGATCAGAGAGGAAAGATTTTTGCCATCTTTTTGTCTAAATATTGTCAAACTATTGTTGTCAGGGTTTGTGATTGCAGCAACCAAGTCGTTGCCTATTTTGCTAGAGAGAATTTTTAGTGGCTTGGTCGAGCTAGGGTATTGGTACAAAACCTTGCGGTTGTTGCCATCATAATCATAGCTCACCAAGAGCTGCGCGGTATCGGTAGGGCTAATATTTTCGATTGTCAAAATACCGTCTTTGGTCAAATCAAGGGCCGTAACGTTGGCCATTGGTAGCGAGGAAAGCTTTTTGCTATCAACATTGACACGGCTTATTTTGCCAGCCTGCAAGTTATAAATATCTTTATTATTTCTAGGGCTAATTCGTATATAAGCTAGCGGCTGGTTAAAAAGCTTATTGAGGTCAAAGAGTTCTCCCGAGCTTGTGTTGACCCAAAAATATGCAGTGCTCGCATCGTCATAGACAGCTCGCGTCACCAGGGACCCAGCATCGTTACTAATTTGGGTGTCGACCTGTCTAATTGGCGTCTTAATTGAGTCATTAACAGGTAGCTCGGCAACCTTGCGGAGCTCATAGTTCGACTTAACTTCGTATACCAGACCCGGGTTGTCTATGAATGCATAAATTTTATTCTTTTCAGGGCTTGACACTATGTCCGTAAAAACCAGATTGCTTTCGATTTGTTTAGATTCGATGACCTTCGGAACTAGCAGGGCGTAATTTGCAAAAGTGACCTCGCCTGGCTTAACAAAAAAGTTAGCTTTCCAGTCGTAGTAATCTGCCAAGGAGTATTCAACGCTAATCGTACCAGTCTTGACGGACTCTAGGCGGTATGGAGTTTTTTGCGATATTAGTTTGGAATTTACTTTGATACTTGCTCCACCCGGATTAGATCCAAGTAGTGCCAGGCCAGTCGTAAAAATTTCGCCTCGGAAAATGTCTATATTGTAACCAGAAGCTAATCCAACAAGCAGGATGGTACCAATTGATACTAGGATAGTACCAATAGTTATAGTCAGCGAAGAGCGTGTTTTTTGTGATATCATATTGTTATAGCTTAGACTGTATTATAAACCACAAAGCACCAGAGCTAAACACTTTAATTGAGGAATACAAACTTGCAAAAATTAATTATAAATGGCCCCACTAAACTTGAAGGGGTAATAAAAACTGCTGGCAGCAAAAACCACGTCCTACCAATGTTATCGGCTATGCTACTAACCACAGAAGATGTCACAATCCATAACATACCAGCAATCGCCGATGCCGAAGTGATGATTGAGATACTAGAGCTCTTTGGAGTTCGTGTCGAGCGTACCGGAAGCAGTGTTATTTGTAACGCCAAAGATGCCCAGCCCAAGGCCATTCCGGCAGCACTAACCCAACGGCTACGGGCCTCACTATTGATCCTGGGCCCAGCCCTAGCACGCTTCGGTGAGGTTGAAATGGGCATGCCAGGTGGTGATATTATTGGAGCCAGGCCAATCGATGCCCACCTCAACGGGCTCAAGAGCTTGGGAGCAAAAATCGATTCTAGTACGGATTCTATCAAGCTCACTGGCAAGCTGACAGGTGGCCGAGTAGTACTCGGTGAAATAAGTGTTACGGCTACAGAGAACCTAATCTTGGCAGCAGTTTTAACTCCAGGAGTTAGTGAAATCAGAATGGCAGCCACAGAGCCACATATCGTTGCGCTATGTGAGTTTTTAAACAGTCTCGGAGCTAAAATATCGGGTATTAGCTCACATACTCTACTGGTAGAGGGTGTTGAAAATTTGCATGGTGGTGAGGGCGAAATCATCCCAGATTACCTGGAGAGTGGAACGCTGGCTATTGCAGCTGCCGCGTCCCGTGGAAACCTAGTAATAGAGGATTTTATTATTAATGACCACGACGGACTTTTGAATGTTTTTAATCGCATGGGGGTTAATTATAAGATTCTGAGCGAAAGAAAGCTCCAGATTTTGCCATCTAAAAAACTTCTTGCAGCCAAAATTAGAACCGATATATACCCCGGTTTTCCAAGCGATTTGCAGGCGCCTATGGCGGTTTTATTTACTCAGGCGGAAGGCGTATCTGAGATTTTCGAGACTATGTACGAGGGGCGATTGCAGTACCTCTTTGAACTTCAAAGAATGGGCGCCCACGTTAATTTGCGTGATAGCCATATCGGCTTGGTTGAAGGGCCAACTACGCTTCACGGCACCGACTTGGTGTCTTTCGATGTTCGAGCCGGAGCGACCATCCTGATTGCGGCAGTTATTGCCCATGGCACAACCACAATCGACAGAATCGAACACATCGACCGAGGTTACGAACATTTCGATGGCCGGCTAAGGGCTCTGGGAGCTAACATTTCGAGAATCAGCACTTAAGCTTTGAGCCTTAACCTGTTAGAATATCTGTATGTTTAATAAACGCATCGCAATAGACTTGGGCACCGCTAACACCCGAGTTTATATACCTAAAAAAGGCCTGGTAGCCAACGAGCCATCGGTGGTTGCCATTAGTGTTGATGATAATCGGATATTGGCAATTGGCAACGACGCCAAGGAGATGCTTGGGCGCACCCCAGACACTATAGTTGCCTCCAAGCCTCTTCGTAATGGTGTGATTGCGAACTATCGAATCACCGAAGCTCTACTGAAGTATTTTTTGAACAAAATATCGGGCCATATTCGACTGACTCGACCAGAGCTAATGATAAGCGTACCGACCGGAATTACATCCACCGAACGTAGGGCGGTAATCGATGCCGCAACGGCGGCAGGAGCCAAAAAAGTTTATATCATCAGAGCACCCGTTGCCGCGGCGATTGGAGCCAACGTACCGATTGCCGCACCGGCCGGAAACCTGATAGTAGATATCGGCGAGGGTACGACCGAGGTTGCCATCATCTCGCTCGGTGGTATTGTAGCCGAGAGCTCAGTTCGTATCGGTGGCGGACGCATTAGCTCAGCGATTGCCGAGCATATTAGAAAACGCCATGGACTAGTGATAGGCGTTCAGACCTCGGAAGAAATCAAAAAAAAGATAGGCTCGGCTACGGCACTCGATCAGCCCAAAACAATGCAGGTTAGGGGCCGCGACGTAGTAGGTGGCTTGCCAAAAACAATCGAAGTAACTAGCACCGAGGTAACCTCAGCTATCAAAGAGCGACTCGACGAGATCCTTTTGGCCGTCAAAGCTGTTCTGGAGCAAACTCCACCAGAGCTTTCTAGCGATATCATTGACCGCGGCATGATAATTACCGGTGGTGGTGCATTGCTTCGTAATATCGACAAGCTAATGACCAAGGTTACAGGTGTGCCCGCCTACATTGCAGAGGACCCTATGCTTTGTGTCATCAAGGGGGCTGGGACAGCAGTAGAGCACCTCGACGAATATATTAGGAGCGTAGTGACAAATAAATGAGCAAGATCCGCAAAATAACAGCTGAAATATCTCAACAGCTAATCGGTATTGGCACTCTCACGATACTGCTGCTGATGCCCTTCCATGCCTTTATGAGCATTTATATTGGCTACCTTGGAGCAAACAGGACTATTGTTCAATCCTGGAAAGAAGTTCTAATTTTGACGATGGGATTTTTATGGCTAATCTATCAAGCCTCCAAAAAAAGCTTAGCTTTCAAGCTCGATTCCACTAACATCCTCTTCGGCTCGATTATCATATTCACATTGCTTATTACATTTTTTGTCAGGCCTAATTCGGACGCTGTGCTACTAGGGGTCAAGACAAATCTTGTTGCAATTGCACTGTATTTTATTGCCCAGACCCCACTCGCCAAACAATCAATTCTTAAAACAAAACTATTCTGGATTGTTGTGGCACCGGCTTTGGTGGTATCGCTATTGGCAATTATGCAGAGCTTCTTTATACCGCCAGATTTTTTGTCAAATTTTGGTTATAACTCCAACACCATTAACCCCAGGCAGATTATCGATGGGTCCATCGACTTTTTGAGGTCATTTTCTACACTTGGAGGACCAAATCAGCTCGGTTCGTACTTGGTAGTACCATTGGTCTTTGTATTGGTCTATGGGATAAGGTTAAAAAAGTGGTGGCTACTGGCGTGCGGGCTACCAATTACAGCTGGTATCGTGCTGAGCTTTTCCAGAAGTGCCTGGATCGGTGCAATAATTGGCGTATTGGTAGCGATATTTATAGCAATCGATAAAAAGTGGAGACTATATTTTGCGATCGCTTCTGGTGTTTTCATATGTCTAGTTTCGGTGCTGGTAATAACCCAAATTAATAGTAATACTGCCATAGAAAACGTCCTATTGCATGGCCGTTATTTTGAAAATAGGATAGAGGGCTCCGACAAAGGCAGGTTAGAATCTGTAGTGGCAACCTCTGCCGAAATAATTAATAGCCCATTTGGACATGGCCTTGGTTCGGCTGGTCCGTCGAGCTTTAAGGCTGACAACCCTGTTATTCCAGAAAATTGGTACCTCCAGATAGCCTACGAAATCGGCCTAGCTGGTCTTTTGCTATATATACTGGCTTTTGCCAGCCTGACAAGAGACTTTGTACGCAACAAATCAGATTTGCTGGCAAGCAGCTTGCTAGCGGCTACTCTTGCCATACTGGTTATGAACTTGTTTTTACAAACCTGGGCAGATTCGACGCTAGTACTGATGATGTTTGCCTTATACGGTATATTTAAGGCGAATAACAAATGAAGATCGCCATAGTCCATGATTGGCTCAACCAAAAGGTTGGTGGCGGCGAAAATGTGGTATTTGAACTAGCCAAATTATATCCGCAGGCCGATATCTTTACGCTAGTTTATAATCCAAAAAAGTTCGATCAATACCTCGCAAAAAGAACCATAGTCGAATCAAGGCTAAGATATTTTCCTAACTTCATAAAAAAGCGGCCGAAGCTACTGCTGCCATTTATTAAAAACGCTATCGGTAAATGGTCTTTTGACGAATATGATCTTGTCATTAGTACATCATCGGCATGGGCCAAAAACATCAACTTTAATAAACCAACAAGGCATATCTGCTACTGCTTTAGCCCAGCCAGAATGCTCTGGGATAGCTGGCCTCGCTACCTGACAGATCAAAAGCTCGGACCGGTCGGTAGATTCTACATCACCAGATTGGTATCAAAGCTAAGATTATGGGACTATTACCAGGCCCAAAACGGTACGCAGTTTATTGCTATCAGCGAATATATTGCCAAGCGAATTAAAAAATACTACCATCTCGAAAGCACAATAGTATACCCACCGGTAGAGCTGGCTAATTTTGTAGGTCTCAAAACCAAAAAAGAACCTTACTATCTGGTGCTCTCGGTTTTGGCGAAGTACAAAAATATCGAACTCGCCATTAAGGCTTTTCGTGCCTCGGGACATCAGCTGATAGTGGCCGGTGATGGACCTGATGCCGATCGCCTACGCGGCATCGCCGAAGGGGCTGACAATATCAGTTTTGTTGGTCGAGTTAGTGATAGCGACAAGGTCAATCTGCTCGCTAGTGCCAAGGGATTCGTTTTTTGTAGCATCGAGGACTTCGGCATAACCATGGTCGAATCGATTGCTGCTGGCACAGGAGTAATAGCACTGGCTGGTGGAGGAGCAAATGAAATCATAAAAGACGGCCAGACTGGCGTATTTTATGATTCACCCAACGAAGCCAGTCTAAACCGAGCAATCGTAAAATATGAGGCAACTATTTTGAAAGCCCCCAGCTTTAACAATAGCTATATCTTTGATAAGTTCGATAAAGACAATTTTATAAAAGCGATTAGTAGGGCAGCAGTTGGAAAATAACAAAATACATATTTTGGGGGTTAGGATCGACCTTCTGACTATCGCTCAGATAAACCAGCTTATTATTGAGCAAGCCAGCAAGCCATATCACCACCCAATGATAGTTTTTAAGCCCTACGTCGAATTTTTGTCGCTGGCATCGCGCAACAATAATATCAAGGATCTCATTAATAGCTCCGATATTAATGTCGCCGACTCTACCGCAGTGGCTTGGGCGGCCAGCTACCTATATGGGCGGCCAGCTACGCGCTGGGGTCTAATCTCGCTTTTTAGTAGCCTGGCATTTAGGTTGCAATCAAAAGGCTGGCTGACCCAAATTGTACCAGAGCAAATGTCTGGGGTTGACCAAACCAAGCCTCTACTTGGGCGGGCCAATCAGCTCAAACTTAAAGTTGGCATAGTTGGTGGCCCAAAAGACACCACTGCACTCAGCCACTCCCTCGAAGATAGGTATAAGGATATCCAGCTCCAATGCTGGTCTGGTTTTTTTGATACAGCCGACGAAGCTGAACTCGTCAATCGAATCGCCGATAGCCAGCTAGATATTTTATTTTGTGCAATGGGCTTTCCGAGGCAAGAAAAATTTATTATCAAGCATAAGGATGCCCTTAAGTCCAAAGTTATTATTGGGGAGGGCGGTAGCTTTGATTACGACCAGCTCGGTGGAGCTATTAAAAGATCTCCAGCCCTTCTAAGAAAGCTGCATTTAGAGTGGTTCTGGCGTCTAGCCCTGCAGCCGAAGCGACTGCGACGTCAGTTTGCCATACCAAGTTTCATCAAAAAGGTCTATTCAGAGAAAAAACGTATAAAATAACTTTACGCTTATGTTCAAATAACCTATAATGGTTATATCTAAAAGTATATTTATGATTGAACTTAGCAAATGCCCCCAATGCGCCCCAGACGACCGAGTAGTAATAGCTGGGAAAGAGTTTTGTATGCGTTGTGGCACACCAGCCGAAGACAACGCCATGATGGCATCAGCAACTGCTGCCACTACAGCCAATGCTCAAACGAGCAGCCCGCAGTCGCCAGCAGTTGCTAAATTCAATACTGCACCACCTACGATTGTACCAATCCAACAGCCTGCGACTCCAATTGTAGTTGATAATTCTGCAGTTCCGCCCGCTCCTACCACTCCACCCCTTACTACTATTCCTCCAGTTCCTCCTGTTACAACTCCAACTGCTATTGCAGACACCCCGCTACAAGTAAACGATGCCGCGGCGCAGCTAGATAGCCAGATACCTGGACTCAACACACTACCACCGTCACCGTCTGAATCTACCGCACCGATTACCGCAGCCGCTGTGCCCGACACAACAAGCCCCACACAAGTCGAAGCCTTGGCGCTACCTCAACAGCTACCGCAACCAATGCCTCAAGCTCAAAGCCAGGCTAGCACAGCTCCTGAGTTTAGCGCGATGGCGCCTCCTAGCAACCAGCAGCTCAATGCCGCAGATATCTATCAGTCAACTAGCCCTGCCGCAGTAGAGCCACTTTCCGCCACACTGCAGCCAGCCTTAGATCAGTCAGCAAGTAGTAATTTACCCCCCAGCACACTGACTCAAGATCCAATCCAGCTCAGTAATCAGGGCGGAGTACTGAGTGATGCCCAGTTCGATGAACTCCAAAACTCACTTGCACCAGCCCCGTTACCAGTAGATAGCTTGGCAGCTGCCAGCAGTCCTGTCCCAGTAGTGTCACCTGCACCTGTAGAGGCAACCATTCCGCAGCCAGTTGCTGCCCCACAACAGTCTAGAGATATTTATTCAAGTCCTATAGCGCCTAGTAATTTGGCTATCAATGCTTCTGCTGTCGAACAGGTATCGGCTAACCCCGCGGAGCAGTCAAATAAAACATCTTCTATCAAAAAAGTACTAAAGCCAGCGGGCGTTGCAGTTAGCATCGTGACATTATTTATGGTTGGTGCGTATATATGGAAGGTCAACTATCCAAACCTAGCTTTCAAAATAGCCAGTGCAAAATCTGGAATTGTAGCCACAGTACCAGGCTACATGCCAAGCGGTTTTGATTTGAACGGCGAAATACAAACTAACCCCGGCTCTATTAGCTATAGCTTACTAAGTACACAGGGCAATAAAAGTATTTTAATAACTCAGTCCAAGACCGACTGGGATAGCCAAACTCTCGCCGAAAATTACGTAGCACCGAAGGCAGAGAATTACCTATCGCTGCAGGCTCAAGGACTAACAATATACATACTCGGTAAAAATCAAGCTACATGGGTCAATCGCGGAACATGGTACAAAATCGAAAGCTCCGACCAGTCTCTCGACCAAGATCAGATTATCAGAATGGCTACTAGCCTGTGAGCGACAAAGCCTGGGAAGATCTAATAGACCTGATCGATAGTAAGTACACACTGGATACAACCGAAAAAAAACAAGAACCACTAGAAGACAATCATAAGCTGAGCCAAACAATCGAAGCTATTGGTTTCGAAAAAGACAATATCAAGTTTAAGATCGAACGCATTACAGGTCCAAGAATCATCGATAAAAAAACGTTCTATTCAGGCCAGGGTAGCTCTAATAGAGTTCAATATATATACGACCCTGAGGAAACTTCTTCAAAGGTTGTTTGCTACAAGCAGCTTCCCGATGGGCATTTTAACGAGATATCACCTGAAGACCTAATGATGTCATCTTAATTCTGGTATAATATGGGCTATGAATAAACCCATTAGAGTGCGATTTGCCCCAAGTCCGACAGGTTTCTTGCATGTCGGTGGGGTGCGAACAGCGCTATTTAACTATCTTTTTGCCAAAGCCAATGGCGGCAAATTTATACTGCGTCTCGAGGACACCGATAGAGAGCGGTTCGTAGAAGAAGGCGTTATGCAGATTATTGAATCGCTCGACTGGCTGGGTCTACGCCCCGACGAAGGTGTCTGGCTTGAGGAGCTGGAAGGTGAGCACGGCCCCTACGTGCAGTCTAAACGGCTCAACCATTATAGTAGCTACGCCAATGATATGATCAAATCTGGCCAGGCCTACTACTCCCGAACCTCGCCCGAGCAGCTCGAAGCCTTAAAAGCCGAGGCAGTGCTTGCTAAGCGGCCTTTTGTTTATAACTATGCGATGGAGCCAGATTTCGGTAGCGATAGCGACACTAAGGGGCTACCCATTCGACTCAAGGTGCCAGAGGGTAGCACTAACTGGACAGATGAAGTCAGGGGAAGTTTCGATACCAAAAATGTGCTTATCGACGATTTTATTATCATTAAGGCTGATGGCTACCCTACCTACAACTTTGCCAATGTCATCGACGATCATCTGATGAATATATCGCACGTTATTCGTGGCGACGAGTTTATTAGTAGTACCGCCAAGCACGCCTTGCTTTATGACATGCTAGGGCTTAGTAGACCCGCCTGGGTGCATTTGCCACCAATTCTTGGGCCAGACGGAACCAAAAAACTCAGCAAGCGCGATGGCGATGTCAATGTACTCGATTACAAGGCTAAGGGCTACCTGCCCGAAGCCCTACTCAACTTTCTCTCACAACTTGGCTGGAACGATGGCACTACTCAGGAAATTTTCTCACCTGAGGAGCTGATTGCAAAGTTTAGTATCGAGCGCATCCAAAAAAGTCCGGCTGTTTTTGATGCCCAAAGGCTAGACTGGATGAACGGCGAATATCTCCGCAATAAACTAACCGAAGAAGAATTTATAGAGCACATCAAGCCATATATTCCAGCAGGCTGGCTAGAAGACCCAGATTATTTCAAGAGCGTCTTGAGACTCGATCGCGACCGCATCAAGAGGCTCGATGAGGCAAAATACATTATGGAGATATTTTTTGAAACGCCTATAATCGATAAGCAATTGCTGCACAAAAAAGACGACGCTAGTACAGTTGCGGGTTGGATTGCAAAAACAATTGCAGCCCTTGAGGGCAACCAGTTTACCCACGATAGTATCGAGGCAACCCTGCGCGAGATAGCAGCCGAGATGAAAGTTGGGGCTGGCCAATACTTTTATGTTCTGCGGGTAGCACTTACCGGCCGTACTGAAGCACCCGGGCTATTTGATATATTTAGCACTCTAGGCCGTGATGAGTCGCTAAAAAGACTCAAGGCAGTTATTTAGCAACTATTCCCAGTCTAGGGTACCGCCAGTTTGATACTCAGTAACTCTAGTTTCAAAAAAGTTTTTTTCCTTCGATAGATCGGCAGCTTCGCTCATCCATGGAAAAGGATTTTTGGTGTGGTATTGCTTTGGCAACGCAACAGCAGACAGGCGCCTATCGGCAACGTGTTCAATGTACTGCTTAAAGCCGTCGGCGTTCATTCCAAATATTCCATTCGGAAAAACATTCTGAGCGTATTTATATTCAAGCTCAGTAGCTTGCTTTACCAAATCAACCATTCTGGTCTGAAAATCTTCAGTCCATAGTTCAGGCTGTTCTTCTTTGATAGTGTTTATCATATTGATACCAAAATTCAGATGCTGCGATTCGTCACGCATAATGTATTGAATCTGCTCGGCACTACCTACAAGCTTATTTTGGCGCTGAAAGCCAAAAATCACAGCAAAACTAGAGTAAAAAAAGATGCCTTCTAGAATTAGCGAAAAGATACAGAGGTTTTCTAAAAACTTCTGATCGCTTTCGAATGTTCCGGTGTGGAAGCTATCATCAAAAATACCTTCATTAAAAGTCAGAATAAACTTAGCCTTGCTAAAGTGCGAAGACTTCTCGCGGTACATGTTGAATATCTTTCCGCCGTCCAGGCCAAGGCTCTCGACGATGTATTGGTAGGCGTGAGTATGAATCGCCTCCTCGTAGGATTGGCGCAGCAGGTACATTCGGCACTCCGGGCTGGTGACGTGCTTATAAAGGGCCAGTACGAGGTTATTGGCTGCTATTGAGTCGGCAGTAGTAAAAAAGCCCAAAGCAGTCTCAAAAGCCTGGCGTTCGTCGGCGGTTAGTTGGTCGGACTTCCAGAGCTCAATATCGTCTTGCATGGCAATCTCGGTAGGGAGCCAGTGGTTAGCATTGCCGGCCAAATAAGCATCCCAGGCAAAATTATGCTTCATTGGGTGCAATTGTATGACATCGGCATCCTCACCGTTAATGATTCGGCGCTTATTGATATCGGGTCTGGTTTCGGACATTTTTAGTGACACTATAATACTCCTTTTGTTTTAATTATTTTCTGAATGCTACTGGTCATATGCAAGCTTGCTTTTAGCATCGTTACTAGCCTTCGACTTTCGCTTCGCTGGCGTTGGCATTGCTGATTTCTCGCTTGTGGGTCGATCCAAATTCGGCAGTATCGACGGTAGATTTTTCGACTTGAGAAATCGCTAGACTACGAAGGTAGTAAGTTGTTTTTAGGCCTTGGTTCCAAGCCGCCATATAGATATCGCTCAGCTGCTTACCACTAACTCCTTGCACAAATATATTAAAGCTCTGACTCTGGTCGATCCATTTGCCGCGGTGAGCAGTGATCTTGACTAAGTTCATTGAATTAATCTCAAACACTTCTTTGTACTTTTCGCGCAGCTTTTCTGGTATTTCTGTAATCTTTTGAATCGATCCATCGTGGAACTTGATTTTTTTGACCATCGTCTCGCTCCACATGTTAAGAGCCTTAAGATCTTCTATTAGGTAGGAGTTGATGACAGTAAAGTCGCCGCTCATATTTGATTTTACGTAAAGGTTTTTGTAGATTGGCTCAATACATGGGTAGCAGCCAGCAATATTGGCAATCGATGCGGTTGGAGCAATAGCCATGGTGTTGGAATTGCGCATGCCGTTTTTCTTGACGTGCGATTTGACGTAGCGCCAATCGAGTTTGCCACCCCTTTTGACATCGATCTTGCGGCCGCGTTCTTTTTCGAGCAAATCAATTGTGTCGGCAGGAAATATACCTCTATCCCACTTAGAGCCCTTGAAGCTCAGGTAGGCGCCGCGCTCTTTGGCGAGCTTACTTGAGCCCAAGATTGCATGGTAGCTAATTAGCTCCATCGATTCGTCAGCAAACTCTGTAGCTTTTGGCGAATCAAAGTTGATATCTAACATATATAGTGCATCCTGGAAGCCCATAATTCCCAGCCCGACAGGTCGGTGCTTGAGGTTAGAGGCTTCGCACTCTTTGGTTGTGTAGTAGCAAATATCAACGACATTATCGAGCATCCGCATTGCTATGTCGGTAGTATCCTCGATGAGATCCTTGTCGAGCTTACCGTTTTTGATATGCTTCGCCATATTGATCGAACCAAGGTTGCAAACAGCGGTTTCGTCGGCCGAATTATTAAGGGTAATTTCTGTGCAGAGGTTGGAGTTGTGGATAACTCCAGCGTGGTCTTGCGGGCTACGCACATTGCAGGCGTCCTTAAAGGTGATCCAGGGGTGGCCGGTTTCAAATAGCATCGTCAGCATCTTGCGCCAAAGCTGGACGGCAGGGATACGCTTAAAGAGTTTTATTTTGCCTTGGTCGGCCATTTGCTCGTATTCTTCGTAGCGCTTCTTAAAGGCCTTGCCGTAGAGGTGATGCAAATCTGGAGTTTCGTCAGTGCTAAATAGCGTCCAGTCTTGGTTATTGGTAACACGCTCCATGAATAGATCTGGCACCCAGTTCGCGGTGTTCATATCGTGGGTGCGGCGGCGTTCGTCGCCAGTATTTTTGCGTAGCTCCAGAAAATCTTCAATATCTAGGTGCCAAGTTTCGAGGTAGGCGCAGGTGGCACCCTTACGCTTGCCAGATCGACTAATCGCTACTGTGGTATCGTTCATAATTTTAAGAAAAGGCACAACTCCCTGGGAAGGTATATTGATGGCCTTAATCAGTGAGCCGGTACCGCGGATGTTTGTCCAGTCAGTAGCGATGCCGCCCGAGTATTTGCTCATCAGGGCGTTGTCTAGATAAACCTTAAAGATATGCTTCAGGTCGTCCTCGACGGTATTTAAAAAACACGAGCTAAGCTGGGGTTTGGCTGTGCCAGAGTGGAACAGGGTAGGGGTGGAGGGCACATAGCGTAGTGTCGAGAGTACATCATAAAAATCCATGGCCCATTTGTCTTTGTCTTTTTTCTCGGCAATCGCCAAGCCCATGGCGATACGCATCCAGAATATCTGTGGGACTTCGAGTCGGTGTCCGCGACCCTGGGATTGCACAAAATAGCGGTCGTGGAGCATATCGAGACCCATAAAGTCTATTAGTTGGTCACGCTCTGGTTTGATGTGCTCAGACAGTTGCTTTAGGTTGAAGGCGCTCAAGCGCTTATCTAGGCGACCGTCTTTTATGGTATCAGTAATGAAGCTTATGAATGTTTCTTTGTAGGTTTCGCCAAAATCAGCTTTGTTAGTTTTTCCCAAGACTTCTTTATAGACCTTACGGAGCAACAGTCGAGATGCTAGC
>CALRCL010000008.1 GCA_943354575.1 Patescibacteria group bacterium UBA4664
GCCAAGATGGCGTTAGGCTTGGCCATCGATACAATGCCAAACAGAGTAACATTAAAGGGTATTTGGCCAGTGATAATGGATTGGATGTAGGGAAGGTTTTTGACAGGAGCGTACAAAAGCGTTTCAATTCCCTGGATCGAGCCTGTAGCACGCTGAAAGACCACGAACATCGCAATTAGAACCGGGAATTGTAATAGCGTCGGCAAACAGGCCGAAAAAGGATTAACCTCTTTCTCTTTATACAGCTCCATCAGCATGGCGCTTTCTTTTTGCTTGTCGCCGGCGGCCTTAGCGCGCACTTTGGCTATATCGCCTTGCATCGCTTGCATCTTCTTTTGACTATGCAGTTGCTTACTAGCTAGTGGCCAAAGTATTAGCCTAATTAGAATTGTTAGTAAGATAATACTGAGCCCAAAATCGTGGCCTGGTATCATGCCATAAATAAAGAATAGTGCATTAACTAGTGGGGCAATTAAAATTGTGTCGAATATGGCGCCTATTTGTTGCATTATTGTCTCTCCTCTTCTATAAACCTAAAGTCCATTTTAGGCTTGGCTAATGGGTTACATTGTACTATACGAAAGATACTTATACCAACACCTTTAATAGCACCATGCTTAGTGATGGCGAGTTTTGAATACTGACTACAGCTTGGGTAGTGACGGCAGTAGCCATAAGGATGCTTGGCTTTACGGGGGCCGTGGTCAGGCGATAGAGTCCGCTGATAAAGGTCGATGGTTTTAATAAGCAGACGTTTCATGACAGCTGTCGTGCCATTAGTGTGTTGATTTCTTTTTGAAGCTCGGCCGGGCTGAGGTCCGAGAAGTCGCGTCGAATCAAAACGATCAGTCTGGTTGGGGCTTTTATTTTGGGGTACATGGCCTCAATGATTGCACTGGTGCGGCGGCGCAAGCTATTGCGCACTACGGCACTCTTTGAGACTTTTTTGGATACCACAAAACCCACCTGGGAGTAATCGAAATTAGAAGGCATATAATACAACGCCAAATTGGGCGTTGAAAACCTTTTACCAGATTTGTAAAGTCTTTGAAAGTCACCATTTTTGCGGAGTCTATTGGTCCGCTTGAGCACTTTAGGCGGATATCCGAGCGCGGCCCTTGAGCGAGCGCCTTTTTAGGATAGCTCGTCCTGCAGTGGAGGCCATACGTTTCATAAAGCCGTGTACGCGCTTTCGGTGGCGTTTCTTTGGTTGGTAAGTTCGTTTCATAACTGTACTATTGTATAACAAAATCAAAATAATTTCAATTATCCACAGTGATAGCTAATTTATAAGGTTATAGCGATAAAGTTGTGGAAAACGTCTAGCAATGTAGTGTATAGTGTTAGAAAAGAGGGTGATTGAATGGATGCAAAGTTACAAACAGTCTGGGGGTCTGTGCTAGGAGAGCTAGAGATAGTCTTATCTCAGGCTAACTTTCAGACCTGGCTTAAAGGTACCGAACTCGCTGAGCTCGAGGGCGACAAGGCTGTTATTTATGTCCCCAATATATTTACTCGTCAGTGGATCCAAGATAAATACCATTTGCAGATACTAGACGCCATCCGTAAGGTCGACGCGGGCATTAAGACAGTCGAATACACCACCAAAAAACAATCTGGGCAGCCCGCTGTTGAGGCCGACAACTCCATTAACCCTGCCCTCGAGGCCGCTAGCAAAAAATATTCTAGCCCGGCTCAATCTAGCATTGAGTCATATGGCGACTTCAAGCCAAACCAAAAATATAAGTTTGATAACTTCATAATTGGCTCCGGTAATAAGCTGGCGTTTTCGGCCGCTCAGCTGGTGAGTGAGAAGCCTGGCGAAATGTATAATCCACTGTTTTTGTATGGCCCGCCGGGTGTTGGAAAAACTCATTTGCTGTGGGCTATTAGTAATGAAATCCACGCTCGGCAACCAAATTGCAAAATACTCTACTCAACCAGTGAGGAGTTTATTAATACCTTCCTGACGGCAATTCGTAAAGGTGAAAAGTTTACCGACAAATACCGCAAGGTTGATGTTTTGCTAATCGATGATATGCAGTTTATTGCTGGCAAAATAAAAACCCAAGAAGAATTTTTTCATACCTTCAATACTCTGCACCAGTACAACAAACAGATTGTGCTCTGTAGCGACCGGCCACCAAAAGATATTCCGACACTTGAAGAGCGCCTCAGGAGTCGGTTCGAATGGGGAATGGTGGCCGATATTCAACCTCCCGATTTTGAAACAAGGGTGGCAATTTTGATGAATAAAGCTAATTCGCACTCGCTAGAGCTTGATATGGATGTAGCCGAGTTTGTTGCTACCCATATCGACAACAACATCCGTGAGTTAGAGGGTGCTTTGACTAAAGTTATTGCCCACTCACGCCTGCATGGCCAACCGATCGATCTACCACTCGCGCAGGAAGTACTGGGGATGTATATATCGCAGACTCAGGTTAAGGTTAACCCCAAAATAGTACTTCAAAAAACTGCCGACTACTTCGAGATAAGCTACAACGACATTGTTGGTGTAAAACGTTCGCGCGAAATAGTGGTGCCGAGGCAGATTGCGATGTTTATTATGCGCGAGGAGTTGAGCTTGAGCTTTCCCCGCATCGCCAAAAGTCTTGGTGGCAAAGACCACACCACTATAATGCACGGGGTTAATAAGATCCGAACCCAATCTGCGCGCGATAGTGTTATGAGCCAAGATATACAGTCTATAAAAAAGATTTTGGTGGGTCAGTAGTATGTGGATAAGTGTGTGTAAAAACAGTGGGTATCTTGTGAAGAACCAATTATTTATTCACAATCAATTCACCATTGACGAATTACAAAACTTAAATATTGTTGATAATTGGATATTTATACAAACTTTATCAAAACTTTTTCATGATTTTATCCACTCCGCTTTAGGCTTTTACGAAAGCTTAATTAGCCGTTTTGCACACTATCCACATAAACTATTACTATTACTACTATCTATTAAATTAAATATAATAAATAAGACAAATCTAAATTGGAGTTCAAAATTATGAAAGTTGCCGTAAAAGTAAAATATCTTCTAAAAGCTGTAAACATCTGCTCTAGACTGGTCAGTAATCGATCTTCTCTCGAAGTGTTGGGCAATATCCTAATCGAAACCGACAAGAATATCCTAAAATTAAGCTCTACGAATCTAGACCTCGCAATCACCACCAAGCTCGGTGCTAAAGTTGAAAAAGAAGGCAAAATAGCCATCCCTGCTCGGCTACTTGGTGAGCTGGTCAATTCTATTTCCGAAGACACTCTCCAACTGATCGCCGACGACACCAACCTAACAATCAAGGGTAGCGGTATTGTTAGCCGCCTCAATGGAGTAGCAGCCAGCGAGTTCCCTACCTTGCCTAAGCTCGCCAACACCAAATCGATCAAGTTCGATTCGGCTAGTCTCAAGAACAACCTAGAAAAAGTCTTGGCTAGTGTTAGTATCGACGAATCCAGACCGGTCCTGGCTGGTATTTATTTTAGTATCAATAACAATCAACTAGTTTTGGCTGGCACCGACAGCTACCGGCTATCGGAAGTCAAAAGCGCCTATCAAACGAGCGAATCTATCAACTGCATCATACCCGTCAGAACAGTGTCGGAGCTATTGAGACTGATATCGTCTGAAGACGTTGAAGGAATCGAAATAATTATTGGTGAATCTGAAATATCTTTCATTGTTGGTGATAGCCAGCTAATATCTCAATTAACCGAGGGTAAGTACCCAGATTACAAAAAAATTATCCCTGAAACCACCACCACTACCATTGAGTGCGATAAAGACAAACTAATTGAGGCCGTAAAGGTTAGCTCAGTATTTGCCCGTGAGAGCTCACACGGAATCGCCCTAAAAGTTGTAAAAGATGAGCTTACTATCGATGCCCAAACCAGCGATGTAGGAGAAAACACCATCAAGATAACCGTCAAAAAGACCGGTAAAGATGCTTCTATCAACATTAACGCCAAATATATCACCGATATTTTGTCGGTAATAGATGGCAAAACCATAACAATTGGTATCAACGATAAGCTCGACCCTTTGGCTTTGAGCCCAAAAATCAAAGATGCCAACGAAGTGCATATTATTATGCCCTTGCGTAGCTAATGATCGAGTCTATAAAACTATTTAATTTTCGGTCTCACAAAGAATTAAGTATCGACTTTAGCCCCAACACGACCGCTATAATAGGTAGTAATGCAGCTGGCAAAACCAATATCCTAGAAGCACTGTATTATGCTTTTATTACTAAATCATTTCGATCGACGCAGTCTTCATTGATAAAAAGGGATATGGATTTTATGAAGCTCAATGTTAGCTACCACCATGAAAAGCTAAGCAACCTAGAGTACCGCCTGAAGCAAAGTGGTGGTTTCGTATCGCGTACAATAACCATCAATAATGTCAAAAAACGCGCCTCTGATGTTATTGGTATCCAACCGATTGTAATATTTGTACCTGACGACGTGCGAATCATAACCGACGGCCCACAATTTCGCCGCAACCTGATAAACAATATTATCATCCAAACTTCACGAGAATATCTAACTGCTATTAATCGTTTTCAAAAGATACTAACCCAGCGCAACAAATTGCTTTATAACCTAAAGCACAATAGAACTAATTCTAAAGATCAGCTTTTTGTCTACAACCTGCAGCTAGTAGACCCGATTAGTACAATATATTCGCACCGCGACGAACTAGTGGACTTTCTTAATAAAAACCTTGGTAAAAAGTATTCTAGTATTAGCGGACACAGCGATAAAATAACAATCGAACAACTCAATACCCTACCCAAAGATAAAGACCACATCCTGGACGCACTAGAGGCTCGTCTGGGCGACGATATGGCGGCTGGGTTTACGAGCAAGGGTCCGCACAAAGACGAGCTTGCAGTAAGCCTCAATGGCTTCTCGACGCGTGACAATTTGTCTCGTGGCGAGAACCGCTCACTGTCGCTAGCCATTAAGCTTTGCGAGCTAGACTATATACGTCTCAAGACCGAAACCCCTCCCCTGCTTTTACTCGACGACGTACTTAGTGAGCTCGACGAGCAAAGACAATCACACCTCATAGAGCAAGCAGCCAACCAGCAGACAATCCTTACCTCAACCTCAATTAGCGATAGCATCAATGATTATGAGATAGTAAAAATATAATGGAACCGATTAGCAAAAACCAAGATCTAAAAAAATACTCCAAACTTCAATCTGGGGCCAGCGAGCTCGTGGTTATCAAAGATAAAATTACCAAGCTAACCAGCATCGAGCCAGAATCTGTAATGATTCGCCAAGGCACAATCATTGTTAAAGCCAAAAACAACTACGAGGCCCTAGAGCTTAGATCAAATACAGACAAAATAATGGAATCATTAAAACTAGATAAAATTAAAATATATTAGATTACAAACCCGCGGCGTAATCCGGGTCATACCTTATTACATAATCGTTTGGGTTGATATTATTACTTTTTAGGAAATCCAGAGCCTCATTCTTGTACTGCCTCGCGAGGTCTCGATTATCGATGCTTTGAGCCTCTAAGAGTAATATAATATTCAATTTAATGTATTTTCCTTTTTGCGAAGGCTCACCAAACAGCTCGTATTTAATCGCATAGTTGTCGCCATATTTTGGCAAGATACTCATTACGGGGTCCTGAAGGTTGCCCTTGTCTGTTTCTTTAATTTGTCTATTTTTTTCGCTGTCGCTTAATTGGCCATAAGGCACAAAAGCTCCTTCAAACTGGTAGCTTATGAAGCTAATTGCGTTGCCATCTTTCGATTTTATATCCTTAAGCTGTATCTGGTACTTTTTTACTTGATTAATATTAGATACAAATAGGATTAGTTTGTTTTTATCAACCTGGGCACTAATAACCAAACCTTCACTGGAGTACATTTGCTTGCCCAAGTCTATAGTATCTAGGTCACGGTTGAAGTTAAAAGTAATCTGACCCGACCCACCGCTAATTTTGCTATTTTGAGAAGGAGTAATACTTAAAACCTGAAATACTAGCAATATATAAATACCCCAAGCTAAAAACGATACTATAATAATTATTATTACAGACCATATTATTTTTTTGTACCGGGAATAAAGATTTTTCATTATTTAACTCCTTTTGGTGTGCCAAAGCCCGTTATAAATGATTCGTCATAGTTCGGAAATGACATTTGGTTCACTTTATTGCCTTCGTTGCCGCCGATGGTGGTCATTTTGGATCCTTCGACACTGATAACTATACTGACATGGCTTTCCCAGGGCTTTATTCCCTCCTGAAAAATCACTATATCGCCGGGCTGCGGAACGTAGCCCGAGCGGGCGGGGTGGTAGGTGCTGGGGCTTGCTTCAAAATATGATCGTACAGAAGCCACAGAAGGTATGTAATATCCATTTTCACCTACCCCACCCGTAAAAGGAACCCCAGCCTGTTTTAGAACATAACTAACAAATGCTGCACACCAAGGGATCGATTTGTCGCCTAGTTCGTATTTGTCCCCTCCTGTCGTGTTGCCTTGCGATGCAAGCTCTTGTGTTGCCACCAAAACTACACTTGCGCTAGAACCTTGTGGAATATTTGATTCGCAACCTTGATTGGCACCAGAATTTGAAGTAGATGATGTTACGACCGACCCGCTATAAAAGTTAAAAATCTTCTCCGCATTAGCTCTTCGGATAGGCACTTGCTTTTCTATGCTACCCGGTCTTTCGAACTGTCTAAGAAAAACATCTGACGCTTCATTGATCGTGGTTGTTGCCCTGAGGTTTGTCCCCCATGAGTTACTTGTTAGCAACTCCCACAAATAGTCGAGCTGCAGACCAAGATCGCCAGCTATCTTACCGGTTTGAGCCGATCTGTCGCGAAGGGCTTGCTTGTACCCCTTGCTGGTGAACTGAACAATACCGTAGCCTGGCTGACCCTTGTCATTCTGGTTCGGCGGCACATTATCATCTAAGCTAGAAGGCTTACCAGCACTAGAAGTCTCTCCTCTTGAGTTGAAGTATCCGTATTCTACCAGCCGAGGCTCAAAATGGGCTTCAGCTTCCATATTACCCATCATGCCTGCTGCCTGAAAAGGCGTCAGGCCTTTGGAGATTAGGTAGTTCCAGACTTTATCTCTGTTGTCGTTTCCTGTAAGGTTTCCCGCCCCACCTCCACCACTTAGCGATTGGCAAGAGCAAACCCCGCTCAGCGAAGTTGACGAAGTTGCCGAAGTGAGGCTACTCGCAATTGTATCGGCGTAGGCCTTCCCGCCATCAGTAGTAAAGGGATGCACCCCAAGCCCATCATCGTTTATAAAGTTTGGGTTGGACTTTAGTGCGCCGGCCCAATCGATAACAGTGTAACCCAGGGTGCCGTTCTGGGAAAGCGTAGTGTTGATAGAGCTGGTATTGATGTCTGTGCCGCTTCTTTTGTCATTATTAACCCCAACATTAATCCAGTAAACTTTTGCGCTGGGGTTGTTGGCTTTTATTATGGCCATTATTTTTTCAATATTTTCTTGTGTTACGCCACCGTTAGTGCCTAGCTCTATAATGATGGTCCCGGCACTTTTCCAGCTAGCTGCGTCAGCTTCAAAAACACTAATTCCGTTGAGGTCACTGGTGCCACTACTTAAGCTCCTGCTTGAGACCGAGTTATATACAGGATCATAACTCTTGGCTTTCAAGCTCTCGGTAATTTTGTTTTGCACAAACTGAGTGTTGGCAGTGATAGAATCGCCCAGTATATATACCTTCCCACCACCAGCGGTGACCGCGGTAGACCCTCCGCTGGTAACGCAAGCTGTTGGGTCTAGCCAAGGAGTTTTTTCTATTATCGAGCGCTGACTCTGGCCTGTCGGATCACTACCTTTTACGCTACTCAAAGCCAAAGCGTTGGGCGATAGTGTGCCGAATATAAATATAGACAATATTAGTAGTACAACTTTTTTCATAATGCTATCCTCATTATTTTACTTCCTATCAAAACATACAAGCTGTCATCCAAAAAGTATACCTCTTTGATATTTTCTAGACTCAACCCTTCTTTTTTTAAAAGACTGCTAACATCAACCTTTTTTTGTAATTTTACTTGGCCATCAGCGAGGTTAAGCGAGTTGATGTTGATATATCCGGGCTTACTATCGACGCTTACGAAGTACTGGCTTGCGCCCGCCGTAGTAGTTATTCTGGAAGGTAGGATTGGCTGGCTAATGGCTTTCCTTTGGTTTTTATTGTCAATAACAACGGTCTGGTCTTTGTTGTTAATATACAGCAAATAATCTCCACTGACCCACGGCTCCGTCTCTTCTTTATAGTCCAATATATCAAGAGTACTAAAGCTAGCTGAAGCTTTATTGACTACAACCCACCGATAGCCTTGGGTTTCTGGTGACTCACCGCCAAAGCTACCAAGCACCACCCCGGCATAGGATATAAAGCCCGAATAAGGCAAATTGCTAAACTCAACCGCTAGCGACTCAGACAGTATGGTGCTTTTTCCGGATTGGTATTTTACAAATTGCCCGGCACTATTTTTCCAGAAAAATTCGTCGTAGGCCCGGTACTCTTTAGTACTGCTATTTAAAACATCAAAAATAAATGACTTAGAAGCAATCCCCGCCCCTTTTGTATAGTATATTTTATTTTTATCAGAAGACACCGAGGCATAGGAAACATCCGAGTCTATAATACTAAAAACTCCGCCCGAGCTGGTGCTGGGAAGCTTAACTATCCTCTTGTTATTTAATACATAAATAGAAGTTTTATTAATAGTAAGTATCGTTTCGGCGCTTTCGATTGAAAGCAGCTTTGCAGAGTTATTGGTGCTGAAGTTGCTGACAGCTGCCAGCACAAGCACCAACAGCCCTGCCCCCAAAATCGCCCACCAGTATTTTTTAAGTATACTTTTCATATTAACGCGCATCCACCGACCAATGCCAAGGCTCTGAAGGCAGGTTAAAAAGCCCATAATTTTTGGCATTTAAATCGTTGTTTAACCAAATGAATCCTGACGACGATTTGCTCCTTATTAATGAGCCGCTACTAGAAAAATCGATAGCGAGGCCCATTTGGTGGTTAGAGTATCCCGGCCGAGCTGTAGGGGTGCGGCACCTATCTGCTGGAGCGTCATATACATCCGGGCAACCATTTGAGGTTCTTAGCGAAATTTGTTGTTGCATTGTCCTGAAACCCCCGCCAGTCAATTTAAGCCCATCTGAGATAGACTTATTCAGCAAGCCCTGCACATTGCTGGCGATTTGCGCGTTAACAGTTATTCCACCCACAGTACATAGCCTAATTTTATAGAGCTTACCTTTTGCATAGCCATCACCAATGCCAGCGTCTGTGCCGGCAGCACATGTTAGATTAGATGTATCGCCCGCTACAACGCCTCCGCCACCGCCACCACCACCCCCGCCAGGCGCTGGTTGGCTCGCGGTCGCGCTGTTGGCATAAATGCTCTCGGTTTTTTCGGTGCTACTGAGCTCGACCATAAGGTCGACCATACTGTTGGCATAGAGGTAAAGGCGGTACTTTTTGGCTAGCTCAGCAATACCACCCGGAACATTAGCTATTCTTGTCTGAACACTGCCCCCAAGATTTTTTATGGTAGCCGGGTTGTTTGGGCGCAAGTAAAGCTCGCAGGCCATGAGCTCTTCCTTGCTAGCAAGCCTAAAGGCGCCATAGTTATTAGCTACCGATGGGTATAAAGGGTAGCCATCAAGTTCTATTCTGGCCCTTTCTTTATCGACTACCACCTCTCCGTTAGTAGTTACAACTGCATACTCCCTGGCAAAAATGTTTTCGGTGGGGATATTGGCCTTCGAGCAGTTTTCGAAATATCCGAGTACCTTCTTTTGTTCAGCTGTGCCGGTTTCGAGAAGGTCCTGGACCTCATTGGAGTTTGCTATGATGTCTGTATTGTCTAGCTCGCTTGCTGGCAACCCAATGGTACCAATGCGCATATAGGCGTCGCCAGTTTCGCCAGCAGCATAGGCCACCGTACTTTTACCAAGAACCACATGACTAAAACTCGAGCTCAAATCGGCCAGCAACTTTATAGGGTTAGCAAGGCTAGCGATGTAGTCTTTGCCTTTGCGGCCGAGCTCACCGGTGGTTCGAGGTGTTTCGTAGCGAATGATGTTGGCGAGCGAGCGAATGTTGTCTTCAGCAAAAAGCCGATACGCCAAGCCATTTTTGCTTTCGACATCCCGCCGCGTGTTTTCGGAAAGTGCATTGAGCTGGCTCGACTCTTCTGGTGATAAGAACCTACCACCCATGCGCATCATGTATTGGTTAGATAGGGTCCTGAAGCCCTGCGATTGGTTGTTGAAGTTTTGGGTGCCAGCCTCTAGGCCCGAGACCGCCGAGCCACCGCCCATGCGTATCACTCCGACCATCAGCTGGTCTAGGCCAAAATCGTCGATTGATACAAATTTGCCGTTGGATTGATCCACAATATCTTGTCTTAGCGCATCATACGTCAGCAATATGTTCCGCCGAATAGCATCTGGGTCTGACCCAAGCCCCAAAAAATCCTTTATACTTCCCAATAAAGTATTTGCGTCTTTATAGTTCCTGCACTCATTCTTAATATTAGACAACAAAGAAAGTGAGGTTTCGTAGCTAGCGCCATAAGAGGTGTTACCGAGCCGTTCAGGGTCGATTGCTGTGCCGGCTTGGGTGCCATAGACATTTTGCGAATAAGCTCGGCTAGCCGACCAGCCGTCGAGCTGCCCAAAGGTCGGTGTTAGCTCTTCGTTTGAGAGCAACCCTAGCTCGCGGGTCGAGGAAAGCGTGTTAGATTTGATGCCAGATCTCTGCCCTGAGTTTAGACGAGCCAATATGCCTTTTCTTATATTTTCGTCGGATAGGTATCCGTTAGTAAAAGTACAGAGTGTCTTTGTAATGGCGCTATCGGTATTAGCATCTGGCCCAAAATCGAATTGAACCGAGTCGGGGTTTTCGTCCTTTTCTAGTTTGTCTCGTACCTGAAGGATGTATTCGTCGACATCTGCTATTTTTGTTGTTGGATCTTCACCTCTCTTGCTGGTAATGCGGTTGTAGGTTTTGTCGTACACATACTTTTTTACTTCGGCTGGGCTCTTGCCTTTGATGTTGGTCGAGTCTTTGCTGTCTGCATAGTTGAGTGTGGTCCTGCTAAAATCATTAACATCTCGCGTCTTTTGGGTGCGGACCATCATGTTATAAAGTGGCATAGACTGGATGATGCAGTAGCTCACCACAAAATTGGCGTTTTTATCGACCACCTCACCAGACTTGTTTTTGACCTCATCAATGACACTGGTGGTGGCACCTGTTTTGGGGTCGGTCAGATCTTTGGTGGTGTAGGTGTAGGGGCAATCTGGAGCCACACCACTGCTTTGATAACGGGCATTCTTGATGTTTATTTTTAGCATTTTTTCTTCTATGGATCCTGGCTTTGGGCTAGCAGTAGTAGCGGGCGCAGCAATAGCCTGCCCAGGCTTAACCTCGACATAGCCGTATTTTTTGTAAATGTCTTCGCTAAAAACAGGGATTTTTGTCCCAGCTAACTTGGCCGCCTGAATGGCAAACTCGCGAGTTTTTGGGTCCGAAATGACTTTCTCCACAAATTTATAAGGGTTGGCGGCAGCATACATAATTACACCAACAATTATGCCAATAATAATTAGCGGGATCGACAAAAATATAGCAGCACCAATGGCTATCTTTTTGAGATTTTCTTTTTTTAGGGCTTTGCTTACACCTTTTTGTACTTTTCCGCCAAATTCTGCACCCAAACCACCAGTAAGCACATCGACACCTACCTCCGCCGCTGCTCCAGCCGCTTCGCGGCCCGCTGCTCCGGCCGCCCCTTTGGCACCATTTTTTTCGTAGCCTTGCTTGATTTCCTTGCCTGTAGATTCTAAACCAGTCGGACCGGCTTTAGCTACATCCTTGATATCGTTCATGGTTTCGCTAGCCGAACCAGCTTTATCTTTTACGGAGTCCTTTATTCGGCTGGCTTTTTGAGGGCCGTCACCCTGCCCTTGATCGCCCGAAGCCAGCTGGCTTTCTTGGGCATGGCTATCGCCACCCAGCCCTTCGGATGGCTTTGGTTTTGAACCTCCACCACCTGAAGGCTGATGGGGTTCTGGCTTTAAATTACTACCGTCCATACTTTTATAAATTAAATCCTTAAGCTTATTATAGCAAAGTTAGTTACCTTACAGAACTATTCGCTACAGGCCTTTGCCAAAGCTTGAGTAAGTCAAATATTTTAGCTCGCGGCGACGCCTTGGTCGGGCTGATCGCTAATGTTGGCGCTCATTTCTTGTTGTTTCATTTGCCTTTCCAGGATGTCTTTAGGGTTGGTGGTTATTAGCTGCTCTTCTGTTGGAGAGCCTATGACTTTAATAACAACATGGCTCAGGCCCGCAAAAAATAGCCCCTCACCGACCGGAAACTGCGTCAGGCGTTTGGTTTCTTCCTGAGTTAGCTTAAAGGTGTCTGCAATACGATCGACCGACGACGGACTCTGCTTTAAGAGCAGCTGAAGACTCGAGTTATTGACCACCGCCCTACCTAGGCGCGTACTCAAAAAATCTTCGACATCTTGCGATATGGTTGTTAGGCCTAGGTAATATTTACGGGCTCGTTTGGCAATACTAAACAAAAACATCGCCGAGTCCTCATATTGCATTAGTTGCCAGGCCTCGTCGATAACGAGTATCCGCTTGCGTTTGTCGGTTTTGACTTTGTTCCAGATATAATTTAGGGTTATGTACATTCCGATTGGGCGCAGCTCGTCCTCGAGATCGCGGGTATTAAAGACCACAAAGCTATTGTTGAGGTCAACATTGCTTTGCTCAGAGAATATTCCTGCAAAAGTACCCTCAGTATAGCGGCGCAATCGAGCTGCTAGGGAGGGACCGTTGCCACCCATCGTGTTGAGGGTATTGTAGAGGTCTATCATTACCGGTGGCTGGGCAGTATGTGTTAGCGGGTCGTTAGTGATGCCCTTTTCGGCGTAGGCATTAATTAGCGCAACATCCATATCGGATTCTTCTGCTGGGCTCATTTGCCCGGTCATCAAGCGCAATAGACCATGAAGCATAATGATGTTGGCTCTTAGGGCGTTGTCGGCCTCCTCGGGGTCGATGGTTAGTGGGATATCGAAAGGGTTGATGCGAGTATCACTAGCCAAGCTAAGGTGCAAAAAGCTACCCCCAACGGCATCGCAGAGAGTTTGGTACTCGTTTTCGGGGTCGATTACAATTATCTCGGTGCCCATCATCAGTGACCGCAGGCACTCGAGCTTGATGGCAAAACTTTTGCCGGCACCGGATTTGGCAAAGACCACCATATTGGCATTTTCTAGGCTAAATCTATCAAATAGTACCAAGCCGTTGTTTTGACGGTTAATGCCATACAAAATACCCTCGTCTCGGCTGAGGTTGGCAGTAGTAAAGGGGAAGCTAGTCGATATTGCGCCGGTATCCATATTGCGCCTGATTTGCAGTTGGTCTGTGCCCATCGGTAAGGTCGAATTAAAGCCTTGCTCCATTTGGATTGTGGCGGGCTTAGCATACACCAGGCCAGTACCCAAAATACTTTCGATTTTTTTGCCTATTTGCTCTAGTTCGGTTTCGTCTTTGCCGTATACGGTAATATAAAAGCCAAACCGAAAGAACCGTTCTTCGCCAACCTGGAGTTTGTCGCGCATTTCTTCGGCATCATTAATTTGGGCTTCGAGCTGAGGGTCGCGAACCTTACCCTTTTCTTGGCTGATAGAATTACTGGCCTCGAGCTGCCCGACTTTTTTGCGCAAGTTGTTGAGCACTATCTGGCTCTCGACGGGCTCGATGTTGAGGCTAATATCGACTATTTCGTCGAGGTTAATAATTGGCGATAGCCAGCCAGTAAAGAGTGTGCGCGGGTAGGCATACACAAAGTAGGTGCGGGCAAGGCGTCGGCCGATTTTGACATAATTGCTTTTTACCTCGAAGCTACTGGGTGCAATAATATCTCGCAAGGTAGTAACACCCTGCTTGTAGGTCTGCTCTTGTTGCAATTGAGCCGCAGACTGGAGATTGATTTTTGGTGGTTTATTGCCGAAAGCCATTTTAGTTTGTTCCTCCTGGCGGAGCTTGTTGCTTGGCGGCGGCATAGAGGTCTGGTGGCTCTTGCTCTTTGGGCTGGGGAGTATAAGGCCCAGCCGGTGCGCCATCTCGAGCTACAGCTGACGTCGTCATGCCACCGGTATCGACAAGTGCTTGGTTTTGCGATTCATCGACATTGTAAGATCCATAATAAAGCTCAATTACTTCTTGGGTCTTTAAGACTGCTGCACGCACACCGATGCCGGCTAGGCCCTGGGCCACCATATTGGTGCGCAGTACTAGCTCGCTCTTGCGCTGTGCAAACTGCTGGTCGGTTTGGGAAACATCCTTGGGGCCACCCAGGGTGCCAGCAATTTGCTTAAAAACATTACCCTTGGCCTCCTCGATAACATAGTACGGTACCACCACGAAAAACTTTTTGTCCATAATGTTGGCGACATTCAAAAGATCGCGAACATTAAAAATATAATCTTCCATCAGCTCAGCCAATAGCGGGTTGGGCTGGTCGGCCATCATTTGGTCGAGCTTATCGAGGTAGCCATCGAGATCGATTTTGCGAGACTGTATGCATATTTGAATAGGAAAGTGCAGGCCGTTTAAGAAACCCTGATAGGCAAATTCGATAGCCTCTTTTTCGCCACCACTTTTGAGGTCGTAATTGGTTGGCGAGCACATTACTATCATCCTTAGGCTGCCGTCGCGCATAATTACTACACCATCTCTGACTTCTGCAAAGTTGAGGTGGCTTTGTGTACTAACGAGCGCGGCCTTCTTGCTTTTAGGAGGCGTTACGCTGTTGGCATATTCTTGCTGAGCTGGATTGAGTTGATTTGGCTGCATGGTATTTTATTGGGCTGCGGGAGCAATCTTGACCGACTGCCCTTCGGATATTACGTTTTGGCTTGTGGTGCGAGCAATCTGCTCGACCGTTAGATTGTTTGATTGTAGCATAGCCTTTTTAATTATAGCACCCGAGGTGCTGGGTTGAGCATTATTTTTTACTGGATTTGCCGCACTAGCATTACTGGCTAGGCCCCTTTGCATGCTATTCATGGCATCGTGCTGAATATTGGCTTCGACGTTTTCTAGTAAACCATTGACTTGCGTACTTCTGGCGCTGGTAGCGTCTAGCACGTCGTCGAGCTGGGTAAGCCTTGGGCTAGTGCTCGTAATGGCGGCAGTACTTGCGATTGCTGCTGGGTCGACGATCCGCTGGCTATACGCCGCAGCCTGGTTGGTACTATCGACCAGCTGAATGGTGGGGTCTTTTTGTGCTCCATGAGTGTCCATTATGAGGGCCAGCTGCTTAAGGCTACCCATATTTATATTTTTGAGCGGAATTATTTCGGGTGCGATATCGACTTTTTTTACCAGTTCGACTTGGGTTAGGTCTTTGTCCCAGACCCTAACTCGCGGAACCACAAAATACTGTAATACCGCCACAAAGTAGCTTTCGAAGCTTTGTTCTTGGCGCCGACCAAAACCCAGTAACAAAAAAAACCCAGTAATCGGTATTATCAGCACTATCATTAGCACAATTATTTTGCTAAAAAGCAACCACATTAGCCCGGCCCAGAGCAAGCCGATAATTACATATATAAATTGCCGCAGGCTCAGGGGGCCTAAGATTTTGTCTTCGGCCTCGATATTTTGGGGTACTTTATATTGGCCCATTAGCCCCCAAAGCTGGTTAGTACAGTTTGGGCATGAGCTCCGTTTGCAGTAGCGGCATCAAAAGCTGCAGTATCGCCCCTTACCTGCGCAGCAGCACCTATCGATGCCCAGTGCGCAACACCTTGCCTACCAATTTCCCTCCAGGCCGAGATTGCTTCGGCATCTTCGGGGTGCATTTGAGCATCGCCAGCCATAGAAGCTGCTGCTTGCCAGTTGATTTGCCCCGTATTGGCAGCAGTGCCATCGCCAAATTGAGTACTTTTGTTTGTAGAATTTGCAACATTCCGCACAGAGCTAGCACCTAGTTTTCCTAGTGCTGGGGCACCCTTGCCACTGATATCGACCCCGCTAGAGCGCTCCATATAAGAATCGCCGGTGCTTTTTGGTAGTCCACCCGGGACATCCCGATCCCTCCAAGGCGCTCCACCCTTTTCGAATTTTGCGAAGTTGGTTGCTCCTGCGCCCCATCCTGTTAGCTCTGGTGCCTTGGTGTCTAGGTCGCCTATGATGCCAGCATCACCAAGCATTCCCTTCCATGCACCATCTGCACCACCTTGATTCCTAAAGGCATCCTGCGCACTGGCTATCTCGTTGCGCCCGCCGCCGCCAAGTTGGTTGAGCCTTGCAAGCCCCGCCTGGGCATCAGCCCTTGCCAATAGGTCGCTTGGGTTCTTCTGGGATCTCGCAATGCTATCTCTGGTTTGTCTACCTATTTCGGCTGCATCGCCCGAGGCAGCGTACTTGTTGGTGGCGTTAGCTCTGTATTCCGATGTCATTTTGCCAACCTCCTGCATGGCCCTTTTCTTACCACCCAGGAATATCGCTGCTTTGCTGTCTTTGCCATTGCTAGCTGCACGACTGACAGCCCCGAGAGCTTGATTTTTACCAAACTCAGCTCCTTTATTCTTAGCCATTTGCGTACCTTTTTTTGCAGCAGCAGCACCACTGCTATTTACTTTTCCGGCTACAGCACCCATCATCCCGCCAGCAAGTGCGCTCATACCTGCCGTTGTCCACTTGAGGGTCTTGGGTATTGCCAGCAGGGCGACAATAGGTATGACCATTGCAACCAAAGTAATAGCACCACCAGCAGTACCCCCAGCCGGACTGGCTACCAATACGCGAGATAGCAGTATCGATACAGCTAGCATGCCGGTAATAAGTGGGAACATGGCGTTGAGGCGTATAAAGTTTTTCCACCAAGTAGAAAAGAACTTTTCGGTACCTGGCAACACCCAGCTAGCAAAAGCAATGGGCGATATTAGAATCAGCACATAAAGCACAATCATGCGCAAAACTATAAACACAAATGCCACCAGCACTGCAACTAGGGCAAGTAGCGCAAGTATAAAAATAACTATCCAGCCTACTGATGCTATTAAGGCTCCAGCCCCAACGGCCCCAACAACTAGAGTCGCACCTAGCCCTGCCTGTAAGCCGGCACCACCGTTGCCTTCGGGCAAGCCCAGCGTGGGCGAAATTGTCCGAAGCGCAAATATCATATTGGGTATAATTGTGCCAAGCAAATTGAAAAAGTCCACAATAACGCCACAGATAACATAGGCAAACTGAGTCATTATAACGGCGGCTATGAATTTTGGCAGGGTTTTTTTGATAGTGTAATTGTCGAGCCCGAGCGGCAAGCTGCTAGAAAATATAAGTACCAAAAATACTATTACATAAAAAAAGTTAGCAACCACCACTACGTTGCCAACAATCTCCTGAAATACATTTACTCCCTCTTTAGATTTTAGCGGCTCGATTGTCAAGAAGTCTATCAGCAAGCCCTGTCGCTCGCCGCTTACCCCCTGCCCACCTATAAGGTTTGAGGTTGCTTTTGTTATGGCCCCGTAAATTGGGCAGGTTATAAAGGGCAAGGGGGCATTGGTATCACAAGCATCCTCCAGTTCGGCCAAAGCTTGGAGCTGTTGCACTTGATTCCGAATAGGCGTGGTATCGAGCCCTGGCCCAGTATACTTATCACCATTTTGTGTATTACAGTTCGTGGTTTTTAGTAAGCTACACTTACCAGTCTCAGCCGCCTCTAAGGCTTTCTGATACTTACCAACAAGCGTCCAGTTTGCATCTTCAGCAGCCGGAATGTTTTTTATACCTTGACTGTTGTCGGACTGGTACGCAACCAGGGGATTATTCGTGATGTAGTGTAAATAACCGGAGTGGTTATCGTTCGTATTGCCACCACCGAATACTGGGTAGCCAGCAGCCTGACTCGCTGCCGGGTCGAAAAAATAATCATCACACCCTGCCCCCGTTAAACAAGAGTTTTCGAACCAGTTATAGGCTTCAACAGCCGCATATTTCGTTGCCACCGCAGCGACTGCAGCAACTGGCCCACCGGCAACCATACCCACTGCCCCAACTATGGCACTCCCAGTTAACGAATTGTCTGCTTCAGTCACATTGTATTTACATTCTATTTTTCCAGCATTTTGCCATGTACATACTACCGATGTATCATATGCAAGTGCTCTCTCGCTTGACAGCGCCATACCGGTAAATAACACAATACAAAAAATAAATCCTATTATTAACTTATTAAAAAGTTTGTTTGTCTTAAGCATAAGTTTTGTTCAATTATATACTTATTAGTTCATTTATTCAAAACAATTATAACCAGGGCAATAGATTATGGTAGAATAAAAACATGAAATTTAAAAGTATTTTATTTATCTCGGCACTGCTAATTACCTTGGCGGCGGTTCTTTTGCCCCTGCCCACCAAAGCCGTTGAATGCGGTGTTTTGCCGCAGTCGATCTGCGACTCGGTTGTCAACAACCCAGACGGCACAGCAACTGGCGCGGTTAAGCCGCTGATTGATTTTATTGCGAATATTATGGTCGGTTTGTTTGGCTCAATAATTGTACTTATAATAATTGCCTCGGGCGTTCAGATAGCCGCCTCGGGTGGCAACGAAGATGCTGTCAAAAAAGGCAAAGAGAATATCTTTAAGGCCGTCACAGGATTGGTACTTTTGATTTCGTTCCGAGCAATTATCGAGATCATCAACAGCCTCTTTAATGGCGTCGATACCAATACTCTGTTCGATGCATCCGGCAACCTGGCTGCTAGCGGCGTGCCCCTGATTATCAAAAATGCCATCAGCATAGCCTCGTTCTTCGCGGGCGTTGTGTCGGTAATATTTATTATTATCGGTGGCATACAATACACCACCTCGGGCGGTGGTGATGGCCTCAAGAAAGCCAAAAAAACCATCACCTATGCTGTGGCCGGGCTGGTGATATCGCTCTCAGCTTATGGTATATTGGTATTTATACAAACTCAGCTGCAAAAATAATGAAAAAACTAACCACCACATTGCCACTCATAGCACTAGCCCTAATGCCGGCTAGGGTTTTGGCTGTTGATGTCATCACCAGCGATTCTATACCAACTGCTGTTGCCAACGGCCCAACCGTTTCTGAGCTGATAGTAAATGTAGTAAGTATCCTCTCGTTTGTGTCGGGCGTAGCTAGCGTAATTACGATTATTGTTGGTGGAATCATGTACTCTGTATCGGGTGGTAACGAATCGCGCACCAAAACTGCCAAAGACGCCATACTATACGCCGTAATCGGCTTGGTAATATCGCTATCGGCCTATGCAATAGCAAACTTTGTAATCGGCAAGCTGGCTTAGGCAGAGGCCAGACTTCTGGTACGGACCAGCCAGCAAGGGTAAATCTTGCACAAGAAGTTTTTAAAATGTATAATTAATGTAAATATTAAAGGAGACAACGATGATTTCAATTAGTACGATCAAAAAATCAATTTACGGGGCTACCACTGCCATGACATTTATTGGGGTTAAGGCCTTGGCCGAATCAGGTACAGACGTCGCACAGAATGCTGTAGACACAATAACTCCAACCGGCACCAACACCGACCTAACTGCCCAAATACAAACTATTATTAACCTTCTTATAGGCTTGATTGCTGTATCTGCAGTAGTAATGCTAATCATTGGAGGCTTTAGATACGTTTTTAGTCAGGGTGAAGAAAAAGCCACCAAGGGTGCCAAAGATACCATCCTTTACGCCATTATTGGTATTGTGGTTTCGATTCTAGCATTTGCGATAGTCAACTTCGTAATCGCCGGCCTTTCTTAGTAGGCAAAACAATGCTCCAGACAGCGCAAAAACTCATTAAACCCAAGCTGTACTTACTGATTGGGTTTTTGCTATTTCAGGTGCCATACGCACGAGCAGCATCAGATAATTGCGCCCTCGACAGCACTACGAGCGGTGCCGACTGCGCCGGTACCGACATTCGGGCCAACCTAACTGGGTCGGACGGCATACTGACCAACGTTGTAAATATTCTTATAGTCGCTGCCGCCATAGCCTCTGTGATAATGATAGTCATTGGCGGATTCAGGTATATTTTTAGCCAAGGCGAAGAGAAGAACACCAAGGCTGCAAAAGATACAATCTTGTATGCTATAGTCGGCCTGGTAGTTTCGATTTTGGCCTTTGCGATAGTCAATTTTGTGCTTGGCAAGTTCTAGCCTAGCAATTATTGCTATTTTAAAACCGCACTTTTTAAGTGCGGTTTTGGCTATTGTGCTATAAAATAAGCGTATGCACGAATACAAAGACAATTTTGTAACTCTGGTTATAACAATGGCAATCATAGTGGCGATGGGTGCGCTTGGATTTGTAATTGGCAGCTTCGTGCTCTCCCCCAAGCCTGCCGCAGAGTCGAAACTCAGCTACAAGCCCAAGGCCAGCTACCCCAATGGTCCAATTAAGCTTAGCTACTGGCGTACTGCCGATGGTAGTGAAGTTTTTAAGCCTATTTTAGAGCGCTGGAATGCAATACACCCCAGTGTGACTATTGAGGTTATTAATATCCCGCTCGCGGAGTACGACAAGCGCCTTGCTGATGCACTGAGCTCTGGAAATATGCCAGATATGTTTATGTTGCGCTCCGACTGGCTGCCGCGCTACAAGGCCATCATTAAGCCTTCACCACAGGCTATCTTTACGGTCGATGATTACAAAAAAACCTTCGCAAATATTCTTGCCAAAGACCTGACTGAAGGTGAAGATGTGCTGGCGGTTAGTTATGGAGTGCCGACTCTTGGTTTGTTTTATAACACCGACAAATTCGCCTCGGCTGGTATTACTAGCCCACCGGCCGATTGGCCCGCGCTGCTCGATGCCAACTCCAAGCTGGCCCTAAAAGCCAGCAATGGGCTCATAAGATCTGGCATTGCGCTCGGAACCGAAAAGATATCTAATGCCTCGAGCATTATGGCTCTTCTGATGATGCAAAATGGCGCAGTTATGACGGACACTCCGCCTACCAAAGCTACCTTTGAGCTACCGACCGGAACCAGCTACCCCAGCTCGGCCAAGGCATTAGACTTTTATACTAGTTTTGCAAAGCCTGGCAAATCCAGTTATTCCTGGAACGATGGCTTTGGCGATAGTACCCAGGCCTTTGCCTTGGGCAAGACCGCAATGATGATCGACTATCCGTACCGCTATTTACAGCTCACCAAGCAGGCTCCAAATTTGAAATTTAAGATGGCCAAGGTGCCGCAGGTTAATGGCGATTACCCTGTAAACTACTCGGAGTACTGGGCCGAGGCTGTTTCTAAGACTTCTGGCTATTCAGACATCGCCTGGGACTTTTATAGCTTCGCTACCAGCTACGAAATAATGAACCTCTATTCGGTACCAACCATGAAGCCAGGCAGCCGACTAGATTTGGCTAAGGCCCAGGGCCAAGATAGCATTATTGGGCCCTTTGCCGAGCAAGTCGCTAGCGCTCAGGCCTACTATAAGGGCAATGGCACCACGACAGACGCGGCCTTTATAAGCATGATTGGCACTGCCCTTTCGGGTTTTGACTCAGCGATTGCTGTCAGGATTGCATCAGAACGGGTTACTGAGTCGATTGTTGGATCTCGGTAGGGTATAGATCAAAGCGACCCGAGCTTGAGTTGCTCGCTTTTTTGAGATATCAGATTGTTATGTAGGGATTAGTGGCCGCTATACAGCTGGTTTGACTTTGATTTTCTTAATACGGTCTTCTTGTACGACCTTTGGTATCTGGATTGTTAGAACGCCGTCTTTGAGGCTGGCATCGGCTTTTTCGGCTACTGTCGAGGTGGGTAGGATAACAGATCGGCTAAATGAACCCCAGAAACACTCTTGTACATAGTAGTTGTCTTTTTCGACGGCGAATTCGTCTTTGCGGTCGCCGCGGATTGTTACTACATCTTCCGAAATCGCAACATCTATATCTTCAGGCTTAACTCCTGCGATTGGGGCTTTAACGATAATCATATCTTTGGTTTGATAAACATCAACAGCTAGCTGGCCTTCGAATTCTTCTTCGTTCATCCATTCTTCAGATTGCGGCTGCTCTTCATCCAAAAATTCGTCTTCTAGAATCTCTTCATCTACTTCGTTTTTTCTTGCCATGATCAAACTCCTTATCCTTGCTTAGGTAACCTATTTGTCATTATTATAATCAGGTAAGCAACCGATTGCAAGCATATGCTAGAACAACTGCTAAATATCATAGCTCCCGATCAATGCCTGATTTGCGGTACGGAGGGAGCTTGTGTCTGCCAAAAGTGTTCCGAAAACACGTTGTTGCTCAAGAAGCCAGCCTGCGCGATGTGTAATCAGCTCAACACTACCGGCAAAACCTGCCCTGGCTGCTACGCCAAATCTAGACTGAGTGGCGCAAGCGTGGCTTACCGCTACGACGGAACTGCCAAGGATTTGATTTATGCTATGAAATATCAAAACCACCGCGGGGCAATGCGTTATTTGGCCGACCGCTTGCCGGATCCAAAATATCATGCAGGCGCGGTTGTTAGTTTTGTTCCTAGCGACGGCCGATCACGGCGCCAAAGAGGCTTCGACCAAGCCGAGCAGCTGGCTCGACACTACGCCAAGGCCAGTGGTATGGAATATGTGGCACTTTTGGTGCGCGTTCGGCACACAAAGCAAGTTGGTCAGTCCCGAAGCAACCGGCTCAAAAATATTAAAGGCAACTTTATTTGCCATAGGTCCGTTATCGGAAAAACCGTAATCTTAGTTGACGATGTTATAACAACTGGCGCAACTGTAGGCGAGTGCGCCAAGGTTTTAAAGCTAGCTGGCGCCAAGCGTGTTTGGGCCGTCGCTGTCGCCAAGGGTTAGTCTATGGTGTAAGCTGTACTTGCGACGATGGAGAGGTGGCCGAGTGGTTGAAGACGCTGCTCTCGAAAAGCAGTATGCGGGCAACCGTATCGAGGGTTCGAATCCCTCCCTCTCCGCCAGGAGAGGAGTGGTCATACCGAAAGGTATGGCCATTTCTCTTCTTGAAGAGAAAGATTCGAACCTCAGGTTCGTGAGCGAGCTCTGCGCACAAAAGCTTGCTTCGAGCACAGAGCGAAGCGATTTAGCCGTGCGTCATCCCTCCCTCTCCGCCATGGATTCGACAAGCTCACCATTGGGTGGGCTTTTTGAATTCATTATGGGTGGGGTGAGAACCCATAGGGTTCGGTGTAGTAAGGGCGCAGGAAAATAATAAATTTAAGTTTAATTATTTTACGAGCACCTTACGGAGAAGGCGTAGTCGCCATCCCTCCCTCTCCGCCATGGATTCCACTGCGCCATTCATACCTGCAAATCCATAAATTTAGACAAAGAAGATATTAATTAATAAAAAAGGAGTGGTACAAAAGTACCACCCCTATAATGAGACAAATAATCATATGCACATTCTACATGCCAATAAATTCCCTGATGTCATAGCTGTCGTAGCGAGTTTCCTCTTGCAAGGATCGCACCGTGCTATTATAGAATTCATCAAAAAAACACAGTAGTGTCACGCCGATGTTTTCGGATACTAGCCTGTCGGCAATCGGCCCATGATTACGCAGGTCGTTGCCGGCCATGAAAACATGCATGACGGGCACTGTTTCTAGGTAAAAATCGATAAATTGCTGGATGTTTTCATCGATGTCGCTGCTGCCCACCTTGGGCTTACGAAACAGCGACCAGCCAGGATCTTCGGCGAGGCGCCTGAGGTAACCCAGCTCTTGGTGCTCGCGTTGATTCGCAAACACTACGCTTTCGAGAGTATACGGTGCCTGATAGGTTTGTTTGAGGTAGGTTTTGCAGGATCGCGCTAATGCGTGATAAGGAAAAATCCTATGTTTCTGCTGTGTTTCTCCTACTTCTGCACTAAAATCAGTGATATCGCCGTACCAAATGCTGTTGATGCTCGGGTTATCAATAACTAATAGGCAGGGCTCCCTCCCCTTAAAAAATGAATTTCTCTTTTCACGAGCATTTTTTTTGCTTTTTTTATGCAAGGCTCTCTGCGCCGCAAGGCCCACGCCTCTCTTGCTTCCCATTTTATTCTCCTGGCTTGTTGTGGTTAAGGTACTGGCGATACTATACAACTATTATGCTAAAAGGTCAATATCATTAGTAGTTGCCATTTTTATGGCACTAACGCACCCGCGCCCATAGAGTAATATACAAAAATAGGTTGTGCCCTAGCCTTAGTAAGCTAAATCACAACCTATGGTGCGCCCGGCGGGATTCGAACCTGCGACCTTTGGCTCCGCAAGCCAACGCTCTATCCAGCTGAGCTACGGGCGCTCGAACCTAGACATTATACCTGATAATTACTTTTTGATAAAGCTAAAAGCGCAACCGTCTGAAGAGTTTGTCGATGATATCTTCGCTATGCTCAATTTTTGGAATCATATGCGAGATAGTCTCTTCGATTTGGTCGGCCTCGTTTGTGGCCAGAGGCAGGCTTACGAGCGTGCCAAAGCGTTTGCCTGGAACAAGATCAATGCTCGGCTGGTTGTAGTCCATGTACTCATAAAAAGCTCTGAAGTCGTCAAACAAGTGCTTTTTTTTACCAACTTCCAGGCCATAGGTGGTGATTCGGTATTGAAGCACAGCAGGCTTGCGGTTAGCCCAGATACTAATTGCTACCGACATTACGGCCAATAGCCCTATTGTTGTCCACTTTTGAATATCGCTGCCGACAAAGAAGAAAGCCAGCGCCATAAGAGCTGCAAAAAATGAAAATACTGCTAAGTACCAGCCAGCAGGCTTGTGGGTATAGGCAAATTCTGGCGCCTGCCATTCGTAAAGAATTTCTTCTGGCTCCTTTTGTTCGGGAATTTCGTCGTCCGCTTCGCGTTTTGTGTAGGCCCGTATTCCAACAAGATTAGATTTATCTGTGACTGGAGGGGTATTTATTGTTGCTGCCGGGGTTTGGATGGGCTGTTCGGCCAGCATGCTTTTAACAGGGGATGAACTTTGAGCCACCTGATTAGTAAGGGGATTGATTGCAGGAGTTGGCGTTGTAGATAATGGCGGCGGGTTTTGGGCTGCCTGATTGGCAAAAGGGTTCTCTGCCGGCCTAAAGCCCGCATCTGGCGTATTGTCTGGTTGGTCTTGTGGTTCCATAGTTCTTATGAATTATTATGCTCCAGAAAGCAGCGCCTGTCCAATACCCGACTGCCGTTTGCTATAGCTAGCAGGCATAGAATTGAGCTTTAGCTTATTAATACCATCAAAAAACCCAGTAAGAGAGGAGTTATTTTTAAGGGGGGGGGAGAGGAGTGGGATGGCGGCGGACTGCGCCCTTACTACACCGAACCTTACGGCTTCGAACGCACTCCATGCACCGTCATATAAAAAAAACCACCCTATTCGGGCGGATCTTTATCTGGCGGAGAGGGAGGGATTCGAACCCTCGAGACCGTTGCCAGCCTGACAGTTTTCAAGACTGTTCCCTTCAACCACTCGGGCACCTCTCCGCGTCGTAAGTACAGCTTATACTCCCGGGCAGTCTATAAATAGCCTACCAGCAGTTGGCGCTGTATTACTCCTTTCAATAATTAAACATTCACCTGGCGGTTCATTCGGATTAATTATTGGTTAAGAGCAACAGCCAAATCATAGATAGCTTGGATAATAACTTTAGCAAAATTACTGGCGGAGAGGGAGGGATTCGAACCCTCGCGGGAGCATACGCCCCCCTACCGGTTTAGCAAACCAGCCCCTTCAGCCACTTGGGTACCTCTCCGCGTCAAACTATAGTTGCTTTCCAAATTGTAAGTGTGTTTCTGATTTGGCGTAGCTTCATTATATCTGGGCAAAGATGGTAGGTTCGGCTGCCCAGAATATTTGTAAGGTGCTAAAAAGTTACCGTGTCATTATAGGTCAAAATCGGATTTTTTTCTAGACCCTACCGGCTTACTGGCCGAGCACTGGCTGTATTAAAAAATAATAATAGATTTTTGTCAACAAGCACTAGCATGATAGCTGGTAACAATTAAGCAATAAAAACGAACATAAAGCAAACTTTATTTTGATTCTGTAAAAGTAGACGCGTCGATGTGAAAGATTATTGCAATTGAAATTTTGTAAACTTCATCTGATTCAGCTGAGCTTGGAGCGGCTTGGCCTCGGCATCTTTTCCCTGCACCAGCAAATATCGGACCTTGAGTTCTAGCAGAGCTTGGCTGCTGGGGCTTTGAGCCAGACCACCATCAAGCGCTGCAATCGCTTTGTCGAGCTGGCCGGTGTTGGCGTATATTTTGGCAATCGACTGCCAGTCGTCATTGGCCTTGGGGTCGGTTGCCTCAAGCCTCGTAAGTGCCAAACGATACATATGCGCATCTAATAAAAGGTATGTCTGCTGCCTTGGGGTAAGACTCGATTTATTTTGCACAATCAGGCAAATGGCATTGGCTCTTTCGGATATAGCGCTGCTCAAATTGAGCTTTTGAGACCTATCGGCGTAGTCACATCCCTTTTGGGTGTTGCCCGCGATATACTCGACAACTGCCAGCCCAGCTAATGCCTCGGAGCTCTCCCCTGCTTGGTTGGATTCGTTAAATAAACGCTTGGCCAGCTCTGGCTGATCGGCCCGCAAGGCCAGCCCCCCAATGTAGGCTTTATCGATGCGTAGCCAGCTCTGCTCGTAGGTCTTGATAGACTCGAGGTAGTTCCCTGTTTGCCAGAGGTTGTTGGCTAGGGCTCCGGTAGCAATTGGGTCGTCGATACCAATTAGTCCGGCCTGAGCCAATAAGGCTTGCTTGGTTGCCGGGCTACTTGCTTTGTTTGCTTCACTCAAGAGCTTGTCGATTTGATTATCGCGCCAGCTTTTGATGGTCGGAATACTAATAGCCAGATACAAGCCCAGCGTTAGTATTATTGCCGTGGCAATTAGCCGAAACGAGAAAGAATTATGACGATTCAAGTTTTTCAATTTCTACCTCTAGATCTTTTATTGTCTGCTCGGCCTGCTTAGACCTGGCTTTTTCGGCCTTCACGATGGCGCTCGGTGCGTTAGCGACAAAACTGCTGTTGTTGAGCTTGGCGGCAGTTAGCTTCAGCTGGTTTTGCTTGGCGGCCAGTTCCCTGCGCAACTTTAAGGCCTCGACCTTGTTGGCATCTTGCTGGTTGGCGCTAACAACCTTGATGATTTCTATCTCAAATTGCTTAGCTTGGGCTGTGGACGACTTGTGGATAATGTTCGGCCAATGTTCGCTTATTAGGTTAGAATCTGTCCACATAGTGCTTTGCCAGATGGCTTCGGTAATGAAAGGGGCAAAGGGGTGTGCTAGGCGCAAAATCGTATCCAGGCAGTAGGCCAGCAGGGCATAATTGGGGGATTGTTTGGAGTATTCGATGTATTTATCAGCAATGTCATTCCAGAGCAGGGTATAGATAGTTTGGCCGGCCTCCGAGAAATGATAGCTTTCGATATCACGGGTAACGGATTTGATGGCCGAATTGATTTTATTAATTACCCAATGGTCGGCAGGGGAGAGCAGCTCGGCCTTGCTGGGGTCGGTGCCAGGCGGAACCTTAGCCAGCACAAAGCGGGCAACATTCCAGAGCTTATTACAAAAGTTGCGGTAGCCTTGGATTTTTTCGTTATAGATGGCGCCATTGTTGCCAGCTGTAATACCAATCGAGAGCGCCATTCTGAGGGCGTCGGTGCCGTACTCGGCGGTGATTGCCATTGGGTCCTCGTAGTTGCCCTTAGATTTCGATAGTTTTTGGCCTTTCTCATCTGTCACGGTGCCCCAAAGGTAAACATTTTTGAAGGGCACCTGCTTGGTGGTATAGAGCCCAAACATGATCATGCGGGTTACCCACTTGTGTAGTATTTCGTGGGCCGTTGCCATTAGAGTGGTGGGGTAGAATTGCTCAAAATCGCCCTTTCCAGATGTCATGAGGGTGGCGTAAGGCCACTGACTACTCGAAAACCAAGTATCGAAGGTGTCCGTTTCGGTGCGGTAGTTGCCAGCTCCGTAGTACTCTACAGCTTCGGCCTCGGTCTTGGCAATTAGGTAGGCGTCTTTGGCGGGGTCGTTGCTGGTTTTGTAATAAACCGGAATCCGAATGCCCCACCAGCCGGGGCGAGATATACACCAGTCGTGTTCTTGGTTTAGCCAGTTGAGGGCATTACGCTTGTAGCGGGTAGGGTAGAAGCTTACTTCGTCTTTTTCGATGGCATCAATGACGGGCTGGTTGAGCTCTTTGACACGCAAAAACCACTGCTCCGATATAATTAGCTCAATCGGCGTGCTGCATCTGTCATGGATCGCAATCGAGTGGGTCAATGGCTCGGTCGATACCAGCTTGCCTGCTGAATCCAGCGCTTTTACTACGGCTTTGCGGGCTTCGAGCACTTCGAGGCCAGCAAACTCCTGAGGCACATTGATCATTTTGCCTTCTTCATCGACGACGCTAATTTCTGGCAAGCTATGGCGCTGGCCGATTTCGTAGTCGTTTTTGTCGTGAGCGGGCGTAACCTTTAGCGCACCAGTACCTGCCTGGGGGTCGACATAGCTATCGGCGATTATTGGTATGGCCCTGTCGACGAGCGGTATCGTGGCGGTTTTACCAACTAGCAGCTCATAGTTGTGGTCCTTGGGGTTAACGGCAACTGCCGAATCGGCAAAAATAGTTTCGGGCCTGGTGGTGGCTATCTGGACCGTGCCATAATCGAGAGTGTACATGGCGTCGTCTCGGTCAATATGCTCGGTTTCGATATCGGGGAAGGCAGCCTGGCAGCGCGGGCACCAATTAACAATCCGGTTGCCCCTATAGACATGGCCATCGCTGTGTAGACTAATAAACACATCATAGACGACATCGATAATATCTTCATCGAGAGTAAATTTTAGTTTGCTCCAGTCGGCCGAGAAACCCATCGATTTGAAGCCAGACAGGGCACTGGCTTGGTGCTTTTTAGTAAAGGCCATAACTTGCTTGTAAAACTCGTCTGGACCCAGATCAAACCTGCTTTGGCCTTGTTTGGCTAGCTCTTTTTCGTAGACATATTGGGTTTCGATACCGGCATGGTCGGTGCCTGGTAGCCACAGCGTAGGCCGCCCCTGCATACGAGCTTGTCTGATGGCGATATCCTCGATGGTGTACATCAGGTGGCCGGCATGAAGGGTACCATTGGCATTGGGCGGTGGCATAATAACACAAAAAGGCTCTTTGGCAGGGTCGCCAGCGGGCTTAAAGGCATCAGCGTCCTCCCAGATTTTAGATATTTTGGGCTCATTTATACCTGGCTCGTAGACCTTGCTGAGTTCGTTCTTTGAAGATGATTCCATAGCGATTATTATAACATCTGGGAGCTTAATCTGGCGAGAGCCAAGAAGTTTGACATAATAAGCTATTGTCCTCTAAAATATACATAACTTCTATAATTAGTTATCAAGAAAGGCACTACCAAATGAAAGATATTTATAGCCCGCTAGAGATTGACGAAGAATGGGATAATTACGCCCCAATGGCCGACGGTGGCAGTACAGCACTTATGGAGCGCCCAGCCGTAAGCGCACCAACTACTAATATTCCGGTTAGTTCTTCAGACGTTCAAACTCCGCCTGCTGCAGTGCTTGGTGCTGAAGAGTTTAAGATGCCAGCTAGTAATGTAATGCGCGGCAACGGCTTTGATAACACCGGCACCCAAGAGCCCAGCAAGCCCGACGCTGCCTACACTGCTGCCGAAGCGCTGATTGATAAACCCGCAACGAACACCGACACTTTTGATATTGCCGACACAAGCTCAAGCTCGACCCCAGATACTAGCGGATTGGTCAAGATAACTCCTGGCGAAACAACCCCCGAAATCCCTTCCACAGACACAACTCACAAGATAGAGCCGGTCAAAATTGATGTCATGGGCGGCGAAACACTATCTGATCCTATCGATGAGTCAACTGGTGGCAATAAAATCGTTAGTGTTCCAGAGGCTACCCCACTGATTGCACCGATGGTCAAAGAAGAAGATAGTGATGATGTCATCAACACCGGTACAATAAGTCCTGACGTAATCAAAGCTAGCGACGACAGTGGCGAGACCAGCGGCAATAATTCCGAAAATAGCGAAAGCAGCAGCGATGACGATACAGATGATACCGAATCAGATACAGCCGCCAGCTCTTCTGAAACTAAAGCCGACAAGCCGAAAGTGGAAAACAAAGACACAGCACCAGCCTCCGGAGACACTACTATTGAAGCAGTCAAAAATGACCTACTCAAAAGAGTTGACGCACTCAATGAAGAAAGAGGCAAAATTCAAGCCAGCATTGAAGCTATGGAAAAAGACAAGAAAAAATATACTGATGATTACAATGAAGATATGGCTGCAATTGGTGACGGCATCAAGGCTGCCAATGAAAAACTTGCCGATTACGATAAGTTTATAGCTCAGCTCGAATCTCTTAAATAGCTTCTAGGCTCGAATCGGCTGTGAGTTCAAAAGGGTCAGTAATTTGGCCCTTTTGGTATTTTTGGTAGGCTAGTGCGCCAATCATGGCGGCGTTGTCGGTACAAAGTACGGGTGGCACAAAAATTGCCCCAGGAATCATTTCGAGCAGTTTTTCTCGCAAGTAGGTATTGGCAGCAACACCACCACCCACCACCAAGGTTTTAGGCCGGTATTGCATATAGGCCTTGTGGGTTTGCTTGATCAGCGCAGTAATCGCAGCCTTTTGAAATGAGGCTGCCAGGTCGGCGACTATCTGCGGATCTAGCTGGTAGCTCTTGACGCCATCGAGCGCGCCAGGATTGACGCCAGTAATTTGCTGCACTTGTCTTAAGACTGCCGTCTTGAGGCCCGAAAAACTGAAATCAAAGCTAGCCTTGCCCAAATTGGCTATCGGAAACTTATAGGCGTCAGGATTGCCCTCTAGGGCTGCTTTAGAGATTGCTGGCCCGCCCGGATAACTAAGCCCAAGCAATTTAGCCACTTTATCGAAAGCCTCACCAGCGGCGTCGTCTAGGGTCTCACCGACCACTTCGCGCGAAAGGTCTTCGTGGTACAGCGAGAGTGCGCTGTGCCCACCAGATACCGTTAGGGCTAGTATTGGAAACTCTGGCTTTTCGGTATCCAGAAAGCTAGCAAAGGCGTGCGCCCAAATATGATTGACCCCTATTAGTGGTTTTTGTTTCACCAGGGCCAGCGTCTTTGCTGTCATTACACCTATTAGCAGCGATCCAATTAGGCCCGGCCCGTTGGTAACAGCAATAGCATCAATATCGTCCCAGCTGAGCTTGGCATCAGATAGCGACTTTTCGATAACTGCAATAATTACCTCAATATGCGAGCGAGCCGCTACTTCTGGCACGACTCCTCC